>JAFPXK010000023.1 GCA_017412585.1 Oscillospiraceae bacterium | reverse complement strand
CTCCACCGCCTTGATGGCGGCGGGCAGGACGCCGGTGTGGCCCACCATGTCGCAGTTGGCGAAGTTGAGGATGATGACGTCGTAGGCGCCGGAGCGGATGCGCTCCACGCACTTGTCGCACACCTCGTAGGCGCTCATCTCGGGCTGCAGGTCGTAGGTAGGCACCTTGGGAGAGGCCACCAGCACCCGGTCCTCGCCGGGGTACTGGGTCTCCACGCCGCCGTTGAAGAAGAAGGTGACGTGGGCGTACTTCTCGGTCTCGGCGATGCGGAGCTGGGTCATGCCCATGGCGCTGAGGTACTCGCCCAGGCCGTTGTTCACCCGGATGCGGGGCCATGCCACGGTGACGTTGGGCATGGCGGCGTCATACTCGGTGTTGCACACGTAGGTGGTGGGGAAATACTCCCGCTGGAAGCCGTCGAAGGCCTCGTCCACGATGGCGCGGGTGATCTCCCGGGCCCGGTCGGGGCGGAAGTTGAAGAAAATCACGCTGTCGTGGTCGGAGATGGTGCCCTGGCTGTCGCACACCACCGGCTCCATAAACTCGTCGGTGACACCGGCGGCATAGGACTGGGCCACGGCGTCCACGGGGTCGGGGTTCTGGATGCCCTCGCCGTAAACCATGGCGTCATAGGCCATCTGCAAACGCTCCCAGCGCTTATCCCGATCCATGGCATAATAGCGGCCCATGACGGTGGCGATCTTGCCCACGCCCAGGGCGGCACAGTGGTCCCGCAGGGCCTCTACGAAGCCCTTGCCGCTGGTAGGGGACACGTCGCGGCCGTCCAGGAAGCAGTGGACGTAGACGCGCTGCAGGCCCTTGTCCTTGGCCATCTGCAGCAGGGCGTAGAGATGCTCAATGTGGGAGTGGACGCCGCCGTCGGACAGCAGGCCGTACAGGTGCAGGGCGGTGCCCCGCTTGAGGCACTCGTCCATGGCCATGTTGTAGGCGGGGTTTTTGAAGAAGCTGCCATCCTTAATGGCCAGGGAGATGCGGGGCAGGTCCTGAAACACCACCCGGCCGCCGCCGATATTGGTGTGGCCTACCTCGCTGTTGCCCATCTGGCCCTCGGGCAGGCCCACGTCCAGGCCGCTGGCGCTGAGGGTGGTGTGGGCATACTCGCGCATCAGCCGGTCCAGCACGGGGGTGTTGGCCAGGGAGATGGCGTTGTCATCGGCGGCGGGGGCTATGCCGAAGCCGTCCATGATAATCAATGTGGTAGGGGTTTTCGTCATGTTAATCCTCCTAATCTCGTCACAGTGGATGTCGCAGGGAGGACAGAATCAGTCCTGGTTGGCGGCGTTGATGATCTCCACAAAATCCTTGGCCTTCAGGGCGGCGCCGCCGATGAGGCCGCCGTCGATATCGGGCTGGCTCAGCAGCTCGGCGGCGTTGGCGGGCTTCATGGAGCCGCCGTACTGGATGGTGACGGAGCGGGCCACACGGGCGCCGTACAGGTGGCGCACGGTGGTGCGGATGAAGGTGCAGACCTCGGCGGCCTGCTCGGAGGTGGCGGTCTTGCCGGTGCCGATGGCCCACACGGGCTCGTAGGCGATGACGCACTTGCGCACCTTCTCGGCGCTGACGCCGGCCAGGGCGGACTTGACCTGCAGGGCAATCAGCTCCATGGTGATGCCCAGCTCACGCTGCTCCAGGCTCTCGCCCACGCAGATGATGGGGTGCAGCCCGACCTCCAGGGCGGCGTGAACCTTCTTATTCACGGAGAAATCGGTCTCGCCGAAGTACTGGCGGCGCTCGCTGTGGCCGATGATGACGTATTTCACGCCCAGATCCTTCAGCATATCGGCGGAAATCTCGCCGGTGAAGGCGCCGGACTTCTCATAGTACAGGTTCTCGGCGCCCACGGACACGTGCAGGTCCTTGAAGGCCTTGGTGGCGGCGGTGATGTTGCAGGCGGGGACACACACCACTACCTCGCACCACTTGGCGCGGGGGGCGATGGCGCGCATGTCCTCGGCGAACTTCTTGGTCTCGCTGGCGGTCATGTTCATCTTCCAGTTGCCGGCGATGATGGTCTTGCGATATCTGCGATTCATAGTTGTTTACTCCTCAATCTATTTTCATGCGCCTATGGGCGCAAAAATTACTTATCCAGCAGCTCAGGCTACGCCGGGGCGTCGGAGCGGACTTTGTATCCCTCCGCCCGCCGCAAGCGGCAGGCGTCACTCACGCCGTCGCTCCTCCTTTTCCGTCGACAAACGCTTCGCTGGTTTGCCGACGGAGGAAAGGCACAGGGTGCATGCCGGGAGAAAATGCTTTTTACTTATCCAGCAGGCAGGCTACGCCGGGTAATTCTTTGCCCTCCAGGAACTCCAGAGAGGCGCCGCCGCCGGTGCTGATGTGGGTGATCTTGTCGGCAAAGCCCATCTGCTCCACGGCTGCCGCGCTGTCGCCGCCGCCCACGATGGTGACGGCGCCGCTGTCGGCCAGGGCCTGGGCCATGGCACGGGTGCCCTTGGCGAAGGTGTCAAACTCAAACACGCCCATGGGGCCGTTCCACACCACGGTGCCGGCGCCGCGGACGGCGTCGCAGAAAACCTTGGTGGTTTCGGGGCCGATGTCCAGGCCCTCCATGTTGTCGGGGATGGCGTTGGTGGGCACCACATGGGGCTCGGCCTCGGCGGAGAACTCGCAGGCGGCCACGGTGTCGGTGGGCAGCAGCAGCTGCACGCCGTTGCGCTTGGCCTTGTCGATCATCTCCAGGGCGTAGTCCAGCTTGTCGTTCTCGCACAGGCTGTTGCCGATGGAGCCGCCCTGTGCCTTGGCAAAGGTGTAGGCCATGCCGCCGCCGATGATGATGGTGTCGGCCTTCTCCAGCAGGTTGTTGATAACGCCGATCTTATCGCTGACCTTGGCGCCGCCCAGGACAGCCACGAAGGGGCGCTTGGGATCGTTCAGCGCGCCGCCCATGATCTCCAGCTCCTTGGCCACCAGCAGGCCGCTGACGGCGGGCAGATAGGCCGCCACACCGGCGGTGGTGGCGTGGGCGCGGTGGACGGTGCCGAAGGCGTCGGACACGAACAGCTCCGCCATGTCGGCCAGCTTCTTCGCCAGCTCCGGGTCGTTCTTGGTCTCGCCCTTTTCAAAGCGGGTGTTCTCCAGCAGCATGATCTGGCCGGGCTGCAGCGCGGCGGCCTTGGCCTGGGCGTCGGGGCCCACGGTGTCGGCGGCGAAGATGACCTCACGGCCCAGCAGCTCGCTCAAACGCCGGGCCACGGGGGCCAGGGTCAGCTTCTTAAGGGACTTCTCCCAGTCCTCACGGGTGACGTCGGTCTTGCCCTTCTCGGCCTGCTTCTTGGCGTAGGACTCAAAGGTGGCGGCGGGCTTGCCCAGGTGGGAGCAGGCGATGACGGCAGCGCCCTGGTCCAGCAGGTAGCGGATGGTGGGCAGCGCGGCCACGATGCGCTTGTCGCTGGTGATAGCGCCGGTCTTCTTGTCCTGGGGCACGTTGAAGTCGCAGCGCAGCAGAATCTTCTTGCCGGCGACGTCCACGTCCATGACGGTCTTCTTGTTGTAATTCATACCATTTTTCTCCTTATATTGATAGGATAGGGTTAACGGTGTTTACGGGGTCTCCCAGCGGGCCATCTCCCCCTTGCCCTGCAGGCCGGGAAAGCCGTTTTGCCGCAGGGCCTCATAGGCAAAAACGGCCACGCTGTTGCTGAGATTCAGGCTGCGGGCGCCGCCCACCATGGGCAGGCGGAGGCAGCGATGGTAGTGGGCCCGGCGGAAATCCTCCGGCAGCCCCGCCGTCTCCTTGCCGAAGAACAGCCAGCAGTCCGGGGAAAAGGACGCCTGGGTGTAGTCCCGGGGCGCCTTGGTGGTGGCAAGCCACAGGTCGTCGGCGGCCTGGGGGTGCCGGGCGAACAAGTCCGCCAGGCTCTCGTAGTCGCTGACGTCCACCAGATGCCAGTAGTCCAGCCCGGCCCGCTTCACGGCCCGGTCGGAGATGTCGAAGCCCAGGGGGCGCACCAGATGCAGCGAGGCGCCGGTGGCGGCGCAGGTGCGGGCGATATTGCCGCAGTTCTGCGGAATCTCCGGCTCCACCAACACGATATGCAGCAAGACGCCATCCCCTCTTCTATGTGCATTTGCCCAAAACAACTACGCCAGTATAATGCAAATCGGAACGGATTTCAACTGAAATTTTATTAAATTCCTTCTCTTTTTGAAAATAATATAATTTCTTTGCGGATTGACGAGAAAGCATCCGGATTATATTCATCCTGCGGAGACACCGCGAAAAAAACATTGCTTTTTTAGCAAAAAACACTGGATTTTCCCGCGAAATATGATATACTGTCTGCGAACCAAGCTACGGAGGGGGGCGGATGACATATGAACCGCTGTATTTATGCCGTCTGCTCCATTTTTGCCGCCTTGTGCGGCCGGGTTTGATGCGCCGATTGCCGGCGCCGCTTTTCCGGCCGGATAGGGGCGGTTTTTTTGGGCCCCTCCGCCCGCTGCGCTGCAGGCAGAACCAATCCACCTCTACGACTGACAGAAAGCGAGTGTAACTATGATTTCTCACGGCAAGGACATCAAAATTTTCACCGGCAACGCCAACCCCGCGCTGGCACAGGAGATCTGCAAGATCATCGGCATCAAGCTGGGCGAGGCAGAGGTCAAGACCTTCGCCGACGGCGAGGCCTCCGTATCCCTGTATGAGAGCGTCCGCGGCAGCGACGTGTTCCTCATCAACTCCACCTGCAAGCCCGTCAACGACCGGCTGATGGAGCTGCTGGTGATGATCGACGCCTGCAAGCGGGCCAGCGCCGGCCGCATCACTGCCGTGATCCCCTATTTCGGCTACGCACGGCAGGACCGCAAGGCCAAGAGCCGCGACCCCATCTCCGCCAAGCTGGTGGCCAACATGATCACCGCCGCCGGCGCCGACCGGGTGCTGACCATGGACCTCCACGCCAACCAGATCCAGGGCTTCTTCGACATCCCCGTGGACAATCTGCTGGGCAACCCCATTTTCGTTGATTATTATGCCAAGAAGTTCGGCGAGCGATTCGACGACATCATGGTGGTGTCCCCCGACGTGGGCTCCGTGGGCCGCAGCCGCGCCTTCGCCCAGAAGCTGCACATGAACCTGGCCATCGTGGACAAGCGCCGCCAGAAGGCCAACCAGAGCGAGGTCATGAACATCATCGGCGAGGTCAGCGGCAAGGACTGCATCCTGTTCGACGACATGATCGACACCGCCGGCACCCTCTGCAACGCCGCCAAGGCCCTGGTGGAGGTGGGCGGCGCCAAGACCGTGTACGCCTGCGCCAGCCACGGCGTCCTGTCCGGCCCGGCCCTGGAGCGCATTGAAAACAGCGTCATCAAAGAGGTGGCGCTGCTCAACACCATCCCCACCTCCACCGGCGAGGGCTGCAGCAAGATCAAGTATCTCTCCGTGGCCCCCATGTTCGCCGAGGCCATTGAGCGCACCTACCAGGAAATTTCCATCGCAAAGCTGTTCAACTGATTGACATTGTGTGATATAATAGGGGGACTGCGTAAGCGGTCCCCCTTGATTTACTGTATACGAAGGTTTTTTCAAGAGGCTTCAACACCCATGGGGGATTGTGAAGGGGGACGGGAATCCCCCTTCACATGAAATCAATGCAAATGCAGAAGCATCTTTGCATGCTTCTGCATTTGGCCCCAAGCTGCCGACAAAATGTGGGCAGCTTGGGGGACTGCGTAAGCGGTCCCCCTTATTTTCTATGTCAAGGCGGCGCAAAGGAGGAAGCAACATGATTTTTTCCCGCGGAAACGGCGGCGTGAGCTGGATCGTGGTGGGCCTGGGCAACCCGGGCAAGAGCTACGAGTCCACCCGCCACAATATGGGTTTTCTGGCCGCCGACGGCTTGGCGGACAAGGAGGGCTTTACGTTCAACAAGCTGCGCTTTCGGGCCTGGACGGCGCTGTGGCGCTGCGGTGGCGAGCAGGTGCTGGTGATGAAGCCCCAGACGTATATGAACCTGTCCGGCGAGGCGGTGGGTGAGGCGGCCCGGTTTTACAAGGTGAGCCCCGACCACGTGCTGGTGATCTCCGACGACATCTCCCTGCCTGCCGGCAAGCTGCGCATTCGCCCCGGCGGCTCCGCCGGAGGCCACAACGGGCTGAAGAACATCATCGCCCACCTGGGCAGCGACCAGTTCCCCCGCATCAAGATCGGCGTGGGCATCCCCCAGGACGTGGGGGCCGACACCATCGACTGGGTGACAAGCCGCCCCTCCCGGGAGGACGAAAAGGTGCTGATTGCGGCGCTGGACAAGGCGGTGGAGGCGGTGCCCTACCTCATCGCCCACGGACCCACTGAGGCCATGAACAGATTTAACGGATAATTCACAAAACATACTATATTGTATTAACGATTAAAGCGAGAGGAGGAGGGGCATGGACGCACTGCTGCGCGCACTGTACGGCATGACGGAAATACAGGACGCCGCGGCCCGGCTGGGCCGGGGCGAGTCGCCCGTGTCCCTGACGGGCCTGTCGCCGGTACACCGGGCAATGTGCGCCGCCGCCCTGGCCTGGGGCGGCGGCCGGCCGCTGCTGGCCATCTGCGCCGACGAAAAGGAATGCACCCGGCTGGGTGCCGACCTGACGGCCCTCACCGGCTGGGAGGCGGTGGTGCTGCCCCAGCGGGACTGGCACGTGGGCGCCGCCGCGGCGGAGAGCCACCAGTGGGAGCACCGCCGCCTGTTGGCGCTGCACCGCCTGGCGGAGGGCACGGTCCGGGCCGTCATCACCACGGTGGTGGGCGCGGCCCAGTTCTGCATGGGCCGGGAGGACCTCATGGCCCACACGCTGACCCTCCGCACCGCCGAAAGCTATGACATCACCGACCTGACCCGCCGCCTGGTGGACATGGGCTACACCCGCTGCGACCAGGTGGAGGGGCCGGGACAGTTCGCCCTGCGGGGCGGCATTTTGGACGTGTTCTCCCCCGGCATGGCCCAGCCGGTGCGGTGCGATTTCTTTGACGACGAGCTGGACGGCATGGGCGTATTCGACCCGGTGACCCAGCGCCGCACGGAGAACGTGGACGCGGCGCTGCTGCTGCCCGCCGCCGAGACCATCGGCCCGGCCCGGCCCACGGTGTGGGAATACCTGGCGCGGGACACTTTAGTGACCATTCACGACAGCAGCCGCTGCGGCGAGGCGCTGCGCCAGGCCCTGCGGGAGGCCAAGGCCGACCGGAAGATGCGCAGGGCCCAGGGTGAGGACGTGCCCGGCGGGCCCATGGGGATGGACGAAACGGAGCTGGGCAGGGCCATTGCCGCCTTTGCCGCCGTGGCGCTGGACAACTTCCTCACCTCCCGGCCTCTGGTGCCGCCCCAGGCGCTGCTGCAGCTCAACGGCAAGCAGCTCTCCACCTACGGCGGCAGCCTGGACACCGCCTGTCTCGACATCACCCACTACCTCACCATGGGCTACGGCGTGCTGGTGCTGTGCGGCGGCGAGGTACGGGCCCGGAACATGCTGCGGCTTTTGGAGGACAGAGGCGTGACCGCCGCTCTGGATTTGCAGGGCGCCGCTCTGCCGGAGCGGAACCGGGTGCGGATATCCCTGGGCGCCCTCAGCGCCGGCAGCGAGTTTCCCGACCTCCGGCTGGCCATCCTCACCGAGGGCCAGCTCACGGAACGGGTGGCGGGCAAGGCGGGCCCCGTCCGCCAGAAGCGGGACGACAGTCGCCGCAAGCTGCAATCCTACACCGACCTCTCCCCTGGCGACCTGGTGGTACACGCCCACCACGGCATCGGCCGCTTCACCGGCATCATCCGCATGCCGGTGGACGGGGTGGAAAAGGACTACATGAAAATCGCCTACGCCGGCAGCGACTGCCTGTATGTGCCCTGCACGGCGCTGGACCTGGTGAGCAAATACATCGGCGGCGGCAGCGGCGAGGAGGGCGAAAAGCCCGTCCACCTCAATAAATTAGGCGGCACCGAGTGGGCCAAGACCACCTACCGCGCCAAGGCCGCCGCCCGGGAGCTGGCAAAGGAGCTGATTCGCCTCTACGCCCAGCGGCAGCGGCTGGGGGGCTTTGCCTTCTCCCCGGACAGCCCGTGGCAAAAGGAATTTGAGGACGCCTTCGGCTACCCGGAGACCGGCGACCAATTAAAGGCCATCCGGGAGATCAAGTCCGACATGGAAAAGCCCGTGCCTATGGACCGCCTCCTGTGCGGCGACGTGGGCTACGGCAAGACGGAGGTGGCCCTCCGGGCCGCCATGAAGTGCATCATGGACGGCAAGCAGGCCGCCATCCTGGTGCCCACCACGGTGCTGGCCCAGCAGCATTACGCCACTGCCATGAGCCGCTTCCGGGGCTTCCCGGTGAACATCGAGGTGTTAAGCCGCTTCCGCAGCCCCAAGCAGGCTAAGGAGATCATGGAGCGGGCCAAGCAGGGCCGCATCGATCTGCTGATCGGCACCCACAAACTATTGCAGAAAAACCTGGAATTCAAGGATTTGGGCCTGTTAATTATCGACGAGGAGCAGCGCTTCGGCGTGAAGCACAAGGAGACGCTGCGCCAGCGCCAGCAGCAGGTGGACACCCTGACCCTCAGCGCCACCCCCATCCCCCGGACCATGCACATGGCCCTGTCCGGCATTCGGGACATGAGCTCCATCGAGGAGCCGCCCCACGACCGGCTGCCGGTGCAGACCTACGTGCTGGAGCACGACTGGGGCGTGGTGGCAGAGGCCATCCGCACGGAGCTGGCCCGCCACGGCCAGGTGTACTACCTCCACAACCGGGTGGAGAGCATCGACTCCGCCGCCTTCAAGCTGCAGCAGCTATTGGGCGAAAACGTGGTCATCGCCACCGCCCACGGCAAGATGAGCGAGAGCCAGCTCAGCGACGTGATGCAGCGCATGGCCGACGGGGACATCGACGTGCTGGTGTGCACCACCATCATCGAAACCGGCATCGACATCCCCAACGTGAATACCCTCATCATCGAGGACGCCGACAGGATGGGCCTTTCCCAGCTCCACCAGATCCGGGGCCGTATCGGCCGCAGCCCCCGCCGGGCCTACGCCTATCTCACCTACCGGCCCGGCAAGGTGCTGACGGAGGTGGCGGCCAAGCGGCTCACCGCCATCCGGGAATACGTGGAGTTCGGCAGCGGCTTCCGCATCGCCATGCGGGACCTGGAAATCCGGGGCGCCGGCAACCTGCTGGGCCCGGAGCAGTCGGGCTACATGATGACCGTGGGCTACGATATGTACTTAAAGCTGCTGAACGACGCCGTGCTGGAGCAGCAGGGCAAAAGCGCCCAGATCCGCCCGGAGTGCAGCGCCGACCTCAGCGTGTCGGCCCACATCCCGGAGAAATTCGTGGCCTCGGCAGAGCAGCGGATGGATCTTTACCGCCGCATTGCCGCCATTCGCACAGCGGAGGACAGCGCCGACGTGCTGGATGAGATCATCGACCGTTACGGCGAGCCCCCCGCCTCGGTGCAGGCGCTGCTGGACGTGGCGCTGCTGCGCTCCGCCGCGGCGGAGGTGGGCATCGCCGACATCACCCAGAAGGGCCGGGAGGTGACCTTTACCTTCTCGGAGAACGCCGACGGTCAGGCCCTTGTCCGGCTGTGCGCCATGCCCCGTTACCGCCGCACCGCCCGCCTTGCCGCCACGGAGAAGGCGCGGCTCACCTACTATCTCCCGTCGGAGGAAAAGGTGCTCTCCGCCGCCGGACGGATCGTGGAGGATTTGACCCTGTTACAACCGAAACAACCGGGCCCCGGGCCCGAAAAGGAGGACGATTCCCTTGAAACTCACCCGTGATTCCTACAATCTCATCGTGCGCCTGGTGGCAGGCGTGGCGGCGGCGCTGCTGTTGAGCGGCGCGGTGGCTATGTCCGGCGGCATGACCGAGGGCCGCAGCACCGAGGGCCTGTTCTATCAGCTCACTTCCCTCCACCCCGACGGCGTGGTGATGACCGTGAATCAGGACGACGTCACCGTGGAGGAATACCTCTACTGGCTCAGCTATTTCTGCGACTACCAGAGCAGCTATCTGGCGTATATGGGCGTCTCCGATCTGTCCGCCCCCCTCAGCGAGGACATGACCGCCGGCGACTTTGTGGCGGCCCAGGCGGAGGAGCAAACCCGGGCCATGATCGTGCAGAACGCCGTAATCCGGGGCTGGGCCGACCAGGTGGGCATCACCCTCACCGAGGCGGACGTGGCGGACCTGGAAGCCCAGCGGGCGGAGACGGTGGCCTCTCTGGGGGGCGAGGAGGCATTCGCCGCCTATCTGGAGGGCATCGGCATCAGCGAGGGCTTTGTCAACCAGATTCTCTCCCACTCCTACCTGCTGAACCACCTCATTGACGCCTACACCGCCCCCGAGGGCGCCCTGCGGCCCAGTGACGAGGCGCTGCTGGCCGAGGCGGCGGAGCACGGCGCCGTCACCGCCAAGATCCTGGTGGTGCAGTCAGACGGCGTCAGCTCCGCCCGGGAGCTGGCGGACGCCTACGCAGACCGCATCGCCCAGGCGGAGAACGCGGCGGCAGAGTTTGACGCGGTGGCGGCGGAGCTGGGCCAGGACAGCGCCCCCATGCTGTACCACAGCCACGAAGCCGGCGACGTGCTGGCGGCCTCCCTCTCCGTGCTGAACGAGGGGGATTTCAGCGGCGTCATCGGCGATGGCGACACCTATTATCTGGCCATCCGCACCGCCATGGATATGGATGAGCTGGCCAACCTGGTGTTTGACGAAATGGCGGAGGAGCGCATCGACAGCGCCGTGGTGGACTACAACGATGAGCTGCTCTCCCAGGTGGACACCCTGACCTTCTACCAGGGTCTTCTGGACAGTCGCGCCGCCGCCCAGAGTGCAGGATAATCGTTTTTTTCTTCACAAAACAGGGTGTTTTTCCATCGTCAAAGTGACGGAAAAACGCCCTGTTTTATTAGTGAAATCACGGTTTTACCCTTTTCGCCATTTTAGTGGTTGACTGTTTTTGCTAAAATGGCTACGATATTGGTATGTGGGTAATCTCCCGCGAAACTGTATAGGAGGAACATCATGAAGGATTTGTATGTAGTGAATTGCTGCCGTACGGCTATCGGCTCTTTTGGCGGCTCTCTGAAGAACACCCCCGCCCCCGAGATGGGCGCCATCGTGGTGAAGGAGGCCCTCAAGCGGGCCAACGTGGCTCCGGAGAACGTGGATGAGGTGATGTTCGGCTGCATCCTGACCTCTGGGCTGGGCCAGAACGTGGCTCGCCAGGTCTCCATCAAGGCCGGTATCCCCTATTCCGTCCCCGCCTACACCGTGGGTATGGTGTGCGGCTCCGGCATGAAGTCCGTGATCGAGGGCGCCCGCTCCATCCTGGCCGGCGACGCCGACATCGTGGTCTGCGGCGGCACCGAGAATATGAGCGCCGCTCCCTATGCCGCCCCCGACGCCCGCTGGGGCGCCCGCATGGGCGACAAGAAGCTGGTGGACACCATGATCAAGGACGGCCTGTGGGACGCCTTCAACAACTATCACATGGGCACCACCGCCGAGAATATCAACGATATCTGGGGCATCACCCGCGCCGAGCAGGACGCCTTTGCCGCCTCCTCCCAGCAGAAGACCGAGGCCGCCCAGGCCGCCGGCAAGTTCGACCAGGAGATCGTCCCCGTGATGGTGAAGGTGAAGAAGGACATGGTGCCCTTCGCCCGCGACGAGTTCCCCAAGGCCGGCGTCACCACCGAGAGCATCGCCAAGCTCCGGGGCGCCTTCCCCGTGGGCCCCGAGTCCCCGGAGCCCCAGGTGGTACACACCTTTGAGCCCACCGGCTTCCAGGAGGCCGCTGACCGGGGCCAGCAGCGTGTCACCGCCGCCAACGCCTCCGGCATCAACGACGGCGCTGCCGCCATCGTGCTGGCCTCCGGCGAGGCGGTGGAGAAGTACGGCCTGAAGCCCATGGCCAAGCTCATCGGCTGGGGCCAGGGCGGCGTGGATCCCAAGATCATGGGCGTGGGCCCCGTGGTGGCTACCCGCAAGGCCCTCAGCAAGGCCGGCCTGACCGTGGACGACATGGACCTCATCGAGGCCAACGAGGCCTTTGCGGCCCAGTCCATCGCCGTGGCCCGTGAGCTGCACTTTGACATGAGCAAGGTCAACGTCAACGGCGGCGCCATCTCCCTGGGCCACCCCGTTGGCGCTTCCGGCGCCCGCATCATCGTCACCCTGCTGCACGAGCTGTGCCGTCGTGACGAGGCTAAGCTGGGCCTGGCCACGCTGTGCATCGGCGGCGGCATGGGCGTTGCCACCGTGTTCGAGAAGTGCTGAAAGCGCTGACGGAACAGCGCATTACCGTATGAGGGGGCGCGCCTGCGCCCCCTCTTTTTCTGCTTTTCCCCGCCGTTTTCTTTGCGATTATCCCGCCGCCCCTCCCCTGCCGTCGCCTTTTGGCAAGGGACGGCGATAGATTTCCCGCCGTTTTTGCGAAATAGGGGTTGACATAGAGGCGGGGATGTGGTATTCTACCCTTTGCCAGTATCCGCCGGTGTGGTGGAATGGTAGACACAGGAGACTTAAAATCTCCCGGTAGCAATACCGTACCGGTTCGAGTCCGGTCACCGGCACCAATTCCGGTAAAGTAAATATCGCGGAGTAGAGCAGTTGGCAGCTCGTCGGGCTCATAACCCGGAGGTCGTAGGTTCAAGTCCTACCTCCGCAACCAAAAACAGAACGATTTACCACATAAAAAGCGGTAAATCGTTTTTTTTTTATATTTTTTGCAACTTTTTAGAGAAAATAGCGTAAATCGGATGCAAGCACTTCTGCCCACAGAATGACAGGCAATTGTCCCAGCTCAAAAGGGCTGAACTGGGACAAAAATGCCTGTTATTTTTTTGCCGTCCCAGTTGATGGCCGTTTTGTCCCAGTTCGGAACGCCATAGCCTTTGAGGCGGCAATCTATTTGCTTAACAATGCTTCCCGCTGCGCTGACACGCCAAAGGATGACATCCGTCACATTAGCGGTACTGTTCGTTGGGTAACGGCTCGTCGTCCTCTTCCCCTGCCAGCAAACCATGGTCAAGCAGCGTCTTCAGTGGCTGAATCGGCATGCCGCCGTGCTTCCGCAGATGTGCAAGCGTGTAGATAAACTCACCTGACGCATCGAAGAAGAAGCCGCTCTGTGCATCCCGCTGGATCATGCGGCCGTCCTTATCCTCTCTGTCGCCGGGTGACGGGTCGCCTGACAGGGCGTACGCGTTGAACGCCAGCAACCTGGCCACATCCGACTGGGTCAGCCGCCTATCCAGCAAATCGCAAAGCTCCATCGCTTCTGTATCCAGGTCCATTGAAAAATCGCTTTCTTCATTCAGGCCATGTTTCCCTCTTAGAAAACTGATGCGATGATATAGCCGACAATCCTCGTCGTTTTCGCCCCAGTCAAACATGCTCCGAATCACAGCGGCAGCGGCTTCCCACGGTGAGAGGGGCTGGATCGCTGTATGAATCAGCTCTTTCCATTCACGCAGCAGAAATGCCACCGCTTCGTGATAGTACTTCCGCTCTTCCTCGTCCAACCGATTCAGCACCAGGGACAGCGCGGAAGGCATTTTTAAGCTGCTGTATCTAAAACGCACGAAAAACAGGGCACACTCCGCCGGATATAGGCACCCGCTATGGACGAAATAGTCAACCGCCAGGTTGAAGCAGTCGATTGGTCTGCATTGTAATGTCCGGGGGGTATACTCCAACGGCGTATAGATTATGTCATGCATAAGCTGCCAGTGTCGGCTTTCGTGTACATACAGCAGAGCGATTGTGCGGGCGGGCATGGTTTTGGAAAAAACGAAGGTAGCAGCGCCACGTCCTTCCGCGCGCTGCATCCTGTCGTCCGTGTGCAGACGCTGCACCGCTGCGGCCACCTTGTACGCTGTTAAGGCTTTCCTCTCCTCAGCGTAACGCCACCGCTTGAGGGTATCGCGTGGGATGTCAAGCGCCTCTGAGAGATAGCTGCACTTACGGTGTGCGATTTCAGGCTCATCTTCAGCAAAAACGCTGTTCACCGCTTGCACCAGACGCGTGCTGAAGCGACGGGCACCTCGATTGACCCCGTTGACACCGGAAAGGTGTTTATTGATCGCTTCGCGGTACCATTTGCAGTCAACCGGAGAGTAATGCAAAATGACCTGGGTGGGATGGCCTCGGAAGCGGATGTCGTAAACTCTGATTTCCCGTTTGTCCCTTCCGGCGCGCTTTTTGCATTCACGGCAGTCGGGTTTTCCGACCTGCTGACAAACGGATCTCCTTTTGATGCCCTTGGCGGTGATGCGGCAAACGACCCGGAAGCCCAGACACCAGTCTTTTTGTTCCATATCTGGTTTTTGTTCCATATCTGGTTTTTGTTCCATATCTGGTTTGTTGCTGCATTTATCGCAGTATTCTTTCAAATTCCGCTTGAGATACTTGAGCCCT
>JAFPXK010000022.1 GCA_017412585.1 Oscillospiraceae bacterium | reverse complement strand
GCACGATATAGGACACGAAATAGAGCACCTTTTCCAGGTTGCGGGGGCTCACGTCCAGCAGCAGGCCCATGCGGGAGGGGATGCCCTTGAAATACCAGATGTGGGACACGGGGGTGGCCAGCTTGATGTGGCCCAGCCGTTCCCGGCGCACCTTGGCCCGGGTAACCTCCACGCCGCAGCGGTCGCAGACGATGCCCTTGTAGCGCACGCGCTTATATTTGCCGCAGTGGCATTCCCAGTCCCGGGTGGGGCCGAAGATGCGTTCGCAGAACAGGCCGTCCCGTTCCGGCTTAAGAGTGCGGTAGTTGATGGTCTCCGGCTTTTTCACTTCGCCGTGGGACCAGGATTCTATCTGTTCCGGGGAAGCCAGTCCGATGCGCATACGGTCGAAATTACTTACATCCAACATTTATTTCCCCTCCTTTAAAAGTCCTCGATGTCCAGGCCCAGGCCGTCTCCGGCGGGAGCCTCGTCCAGCTGCAGGTCGTTCAGGTCCAGGTCGAAGCCGTCCAGATCGGCGGCGTCCTCGCTGTGCATGCCGGTGAGCAGCAGCTCGTCTTCCTCGAATTCGGCGTCGCTCTCCTCATCTTCCTCGGAGGCGGCGGCCTTGTCCCGGGAGCCGGGGCTTACGGGACGCATGTCCCCTACCGCGCCCCAGTCGCCTTCGGGCCAGTCGCCGGTCAGATCGCGGGGGCCGTAGGCGGCCCGTTCGTCCACGTCGTCGTCGTCGCCGCTTTCCTTGATCTCGATGGGCTGGTCGTTTTCGTCCAGCACCTCCACGTCGATAGCCAGGGACTGCAGCTCCTTGATGAGGACCTTGAAGGATTCGGGCACGCCGGCGTCGGGCACGTTCTCGCCCTTGACGATGGCCTCGTAGGTCTTGACGCGGCCGGTGATGTCGTCGGATTTGACGGTCAGGATCTCCTGCAGGGTGTAGGCGGCGCCGTAGGCCTCCAGGGCCCACACTTCCATCTCGCCGAAGCGCTGGCCGCCGAACTGGGCCTTGCCGCCCAGAGGCTGCTGGGTGACCAGGGAGTAGGGGCCGGTGGAACGGGCGTGGATCTTATCATCCACCAGATGGTGGAGCTTCAGGAAGTACACGTAGCCCACGGTGACCTTGTTGTCAAACCGCTCGCCGGTACGGCCGTCATACAGCCAGCTCTTGCCTTCCTTATCCAGGCCCGCCAGCTCCAGGGCCTCGGTGATGTCCTTATCGGTGGCGCCGTCGAAGATGGGGGTGGCCACCTTCCAGCCCAGCTCGTGGGCAGCGTAGCCCAGATGGACCTCCAGCACCTGGCCGATGTTCATACGGGAGGGCACGCCCAGGGGGTTCAGCACGATGTCCAGGGGAGTGCCGTCGGGCAGGAAGGGCATATCCTCCTGGGGCAGCACACGGGACACCACGCCCTTGTTGCCGTGGCGGCCGGCCATCTTGTCGCCGGGCTGGATCTTGCGGCGCTGGGCGATGTAGACCCGAACCACCTGGTTCACGCCGGGCCCCAGCTCGTCGCCGTTTTCACGGGTAAATACCTTGGTATCAATGACGATGCCGCTCTCGCCGTGGGGCACCTTCAAAGAGGTGTCACGGACCTCCCGGGCCTTTTCGCCGAAGATGGCACGCAGCAGCCGCTCCTCGGCGGTGAGGTCGGTCTCGCCCTTGGGGGTGACCTTGCCCACCAGAATGTCGCCGGCGTGGACCTCGGCGCCCACGCGGATGATACCGCGCTCGTCCAGATCCTTCAGGGCGTCCTCGCCCACGTTGCTGATGTCCCGGGTGATCTCCTCGGGCCCCAGCTTGGTGTCCCGGGCGTCGATCTCATACTCCTCGATGTGGATGGAGGTATACACGTCCTCCTTCACCAGCCGCTCGTTGAGCAGCACGGCGTCCTCGTAGTTATAGCCTTCCCAGGTCATGAAGCCCACCAGGATGTTGCGGCCCAGGGCGATCTCGCCCTGGTCGGTGGCGGGGCCGTCGGCCAGCACGGTGGGGTCTTCCCCGCCGTGGACCCGCTCGCCTACGGAGACGATGGGCTTCTGGTTGATGCAGGTGCCGTGGTTGGAGCGCAGGAACTTGATGAGCTTGTAATCCTTGGTCTCGCCGTCGTCGTACTTGACGGTGATGCTGGTGGCGTCCACCTTGGTGACGACGCCGTCACCCTCGGCCAGCACGGCCACCTCGGAGTCCACGCAGATCTTGTGCTCCATACCGGTGCCCACGATGGGGGCCTCCGGCTTCAGCAGGGGCACGGCCTGGCGCTGCATGTTGGCGCCCATCAGAGCGCGGTTGGCGTCGTCGTTGGGCAGGAAGGGAATCATGGCCGTGGCGATGGACACCATCATGCGGGGGCTGACGTCGATGAAGTCCACGGCGGTGGGCTCCACCTGCACGATCTCGTCGCGGTGGCGGCAGGTGACACGGCGGGCGCAGAGGCAGCCGTTTT
Organism: Oscillospiraceae bacterium; assembly: GCA_017412585.1. GTDB lineage: Bacteria > Bacillota > Clostridia > Oscillospirales > Oscillospiraceae > Vescimonas. The sequence continues at coordinate 3,008 of JAFPXK010000022.1, read as the reverse complement.
CATCCACAGGCTCGGCAGCCTGGCCCACCACGTACTCATCCTCCACGTCGGCGGTCATGTACACGATCTCGTCGCTGACGAAGCCGTTGGTGTGGTCCACCTTGCGGAAGGGGGCCTCGATGAAGCCGTAGTCGTTGATGCGGGCATAGGTGGCCAGATAGGAGATCAGGCCGATGTTGGGACCTTCGGGGGTCTCGATGGGGCACATGCGGCCGTAGTGGGAATAATGCACGTCGCGGACTTCCATGTTGGCCCGCTCCCGGCTCAGACCGCCGGGGCCCAGGGCGGACAGACGGCGCTTGTGGGTCAGCTCAGCCAGGGGGTTGGTCTGGTCCATGAACTGGCTCAGGGGGCTGGAGCCGAAGAACTCCTTGATGGCGGCGGTGACGGGCCGGATGTTGATGAGGCTCTGGGGGGTGACGATGTCCAGATCCTGGATGGTCATGCGCTCGCGGATGACACGCTCCATGCGGGAAAAGCCGATGCGGAACTGGTTCTGCAGCAGCTCGCCCACGCAGCGCAGGCGGCGGTTGCCCAGGTGGTCGATGTCGTCACGGGTGACCATGTTGTGGGCCAGGGCGTTCATGTAGTTGATGGAGGCCAGGATATCGTCCACGATGATGTGCTTGGGCACCAGGGCGTCGGCGTGGAAGCGGCACTGCTCGATGAGCTCCTCGCCGCTGTACTGGCTCAGCAGCTCCTGCAGCACGTCGTAGCGCACCCGCTCCTTGATGCCGCACTCCGCCAGGGGATCGAAGTCCACGTAGCGGCTCATGTCGCACATCTTGTTGGTGAACACCTTGACGGTGGCGCCGCTGTCCAGCTCCACGGTGACCTCGCTGACGCCGATGGCGTCCAGCTCACGGCACTCCTGGCCGGTGAGCACGTGGCCGGCGTCGTGCATGATCTCGCCGGTGGCGGGGTTGGCCACGGGCATGGCCAGCTTCTGGCCCCGGCAGCGGGTCCAGAGGGACAGCTTCTTGTTGAACTTATAGCGGCCCACGGTGCTCAGGTCGTAGCGGCGGGGGTCGAAGAAGAGGTTATTCACCAGGGTCTCGGCGCTGTCCACCGTGGGGGGCTCGCCGGGGCGCAGCTTGCGGTAAATCTCCAGCAGGGCGTCCTCGTAGGTCTTGCAGGCGTCCTTCTCCATGGTGACCACCACACGGCGGTCGTCGCCGAACAGGGCCAGGATCTCCTCGTCGGTCTTGACGCCGATGGCCCGGATGAGGCAGGTGATGGGCAGCTTGCGGTTCTTGTCAATGCGGACCCAGAACACCTCGGAGGCGTCGGTCTCATATTCCAGCCAGGCGCCGCGGTAGGGGATGACCGTGTTGGTCATCAGGGGCAGGTCGGTTTTCAGGTCGATGGTCTTGTCGTAATAGATGCCGGGGGAGCGGACGATCTGGCTGACCACCACGCGCTCGGCGCCGTTGATAACAAAGGTGCCGCTGTGGGTCATCAGGGGGAAATCGCCCATAAAGATCTCCTGCTCCTTGATCTCACCGGTCTCCTTGTTGTGCAGGCGCACACGCACCTTCATGGGGGCGGCATAGGTGGCGTCACGGGCCTTGCACTCCTCCACGTCGTACTTGGGCTGCTCATCCATGCTGTAGCTGATGAAGCTCAGCTCCAGGTTGCCGGCGTAGTCGGAGATGGAGGCCACGTCCGTGAATACCTCCTGCAAGCCTTGCTCCAGGAACCAGCGGTAGCTCTTCTTCTGGATCTCCAGCAGATTGGGCATCGCCAGCACTTCCTCATGGCGGGCAAAGTTCTTGCGCAGGGTCTTGCCGTACATCTTGTCGTGGGCCATGGTCGAAAATCACTGCCTTTCTCACATGTATTCTAAAAATAAATAATTACCCGGAAAATCGCTGCGGCACGCCCGGATTTGTTGAAAGAATTTGATCTTCCCTCTTGTGTTTCACCGGCGGCCGTGGTATACTACCGATAGTGGAATGTATAAGGGGCTATCGGCCCATCATCCCACGATAATCGGTTCATTCTACCATTATTTCCGAGGTTTGTCAAGCCCCGGATTTTTTTATTTTCATTGCGCCGCCAGGCGGCGAAACGTCCGGGCTGCCGATTTGCACCGTAGGGGCGCACCGTCGGTCGATGGCCCGGCGCCTGTGATTCGTAGGGCGCGACGACCCCGGCGCGCCGTATCCCGGCAGCAATCATTGAATGGGTTTGTTGGTTGCGGATGGAAACGGTTTCTCCGTAGGGCGGCACCTATGTGTGCCGCCTTGCCCGGCGGCGGGTTGGAGGGAAGGCGCCGTTGATGGCATAAAAGGCGGCCTGCCCTCCGTAGGGGCCGACGCCCTCGGCGGCCCGTATCATGGCAGCAATGCGAAAAAGGGCGTCGTTGGTTGCGGATGGGCACGGTTTCTCCGTAGGGCGGCACCTATGTGTGCCGCCTTGCTCGGCGGCGGGTTGGCGAAAAGGCGCCGTTGATGGCATAAAAGGCGGCCTGCCCTCCGTAGGGGCCGACGCCCTCGGCGGCCCGTATCCCGGCGGCAATCATTGAATGGGCATGTTGGTTGCGGATGGGCACCATGTTCTTCGTAGGGGCGGGGCTCTGCTCCGCCCTTTTTCCCCATACCGCCGGGTACGGGCGGAGCAGCGCCAGCGACACACCGCGAGGTACGAGCGGCTTGTGGAGCCAGTGCCCTTGGGGTAAGCCCCGCCCCTACACACGGGTGACGATATCATTTGCCATTCAACCGGCCCCTGCGGTCATTGCCACCGGGTTACGGCGGGCCGGGTCGTCCCGCCCTACGGCGGTTGACGACGCCGTTTCCCATCCGACCGGCCCCTGCGTTCATTGTCACCGGGTTGCGGCGGGCCGGGTCGTCCCGCCCTACGGTGGTTGACGACGCCGTTTGCCCTGCAACCGGCCTGGGGGGTGGTCGCCGCGGTTTTTGGGGCGCTTCTTGACGCGCCCCTACGGTGGTTGACGGTGCCGTTTGCCATTCATCCACCTCTTGCCGCTGGTCGTTACCGCGTTG
>JAFPXK010000021.1 GCA_017412585.1 Oscillospiraceae bacterium | reverse complement strand
GCTCCGCCCGAGGCCGGGGCGATTGACGAGAAAAGGGCGGAGCAGAGCCCCGCCCCTACGGACAAAACCATGCCCCTCCGCAACCAACGACGCCCTTTATCAATGCTGCCCCGTGTCACGGCGAGCCGAGTCGTCGCGCCCTACGCATTGTGGCGCCCCTCCGCAGCCATTGCACCCATTCCCCCCTCGCCCACCATGCCAATCGTCCCCGCCGCGGACACCTTTTCTTTCCCCTCTTCCCTTTTCTCTCAAACAAAAAAGAGAACCCGCTTTCGCAGGTTCTCTCTTTTTTCAAATGAGATGTTCGGGGATGAATCAGAAGAACATACCCCAGGCCAGGAAGCCCAGCACGGCCACCACGCCGGTGAACAGCAGCACGATTACCAGGTAGCCCATCACGTCCCGGGCGCTGAGCTTGGCGATGCCCAGAGCAGGCAGAGCCCAGAACGGCTGGATCATGTTGGTCCACTGGTCGCCCCAGGCCACCGCCATGGCGGTACGGCCGGCGTCGATGCCCAGAGCGGCACCGGCGGGCATCATGATGGGGCCCTGGACGGCCCACTGGCCGCCGCCGGAGGGCACGAAGAAGTTGACGATACCGGCAGCCAGGAAGGACAGCATGGGGAAGGTGATGCCGTTGGAAATGTTGACGAAGAACTGGGAGATCACGCCGGCCAGAGACACGCCGTCCACGTTCTTGGCGGTCATGAGGCCCATGATGCCGGCGTAGAAGGGGAACTGCAGCAGCACACCGGCGGCGCCCGCGGCGGCCTCGCCGATGGCGTCCACGTAGCGGCGCAGGTCGCCGTGGAGCAGGATGCCCAGGAACAGGAAGATGAAGTTGACGATGTTCAGGCCCAGGGAACCCTTTTCAATGAAGAAGTAGTGAATGATGTAGGCCACGCCCATCACCACCAGGATGCACCACAGGATCTTGGAGTGCTCCATCTTGTCGGCGGGGGTCTCCACCTTGTACTCGCGCTCGGCCTCATCCTTCAGCAGGGCGGGGTCGATGGTGACGGTGTGATCCTTGTCGGGATGCATGGCGTAGTTGACGAAGGGCATGCCCACCAGGATCACGGCGCACATGATCAGGTTCATGGGGTGCAGGATGGTGGCGCTGATGGGAGCCTGATACAGCACCTCGCCGAAGGTCTTGCCGGCCACCAGGTCCAGGGGAATGGAGCCGGACAGGCCCGCGTGCCACACCACGAAGCCGGAGTAGGCGGAGGCGATCAGCAGGGGGTAGTCCACGCTGGGCACCCGGCGCACGACCTCCTTGGCCAGCAGCGCGCCGATAACCAGGCCGAAGCCCCAGTTGAGCCAGCAGCAGATGGTGGACACGAAGGTGGTCATCAGGATCGCGTGCATGGGGGTGCGGCACATGCCGGCCAGGGTCCGCAGCAGGGCCTTGAAGGGCTTGGCGGAGGCGCAGGCGGAGCCCAGCACCAGCACCAGGGCCATCTGCATGGAGAAGCTCAGCAGGCTCCAGAAGGTGGAGTTGCCGCCCCAGGCGGTGATCAGGTCGGGCTCACTGGCGGAGAACACGGGCAGACCCGTGGCGGCCAGAGCGCCGATAAAGACCACGAAGGTCAGGATGACTGCGAACAAAAACGCGTCCGGCAGCCAACGGTTGACTACGCGAACGCAGCCGTTGGTGAATTTCTTAAACATGATTCACTCTCCTCGTAATTTTCAGACGATGGTCGTCTGTGGTCAAGCCCGCAGCTCCCCGGCGGAAATTGCGAACTTTTTAACGATGCCCATTATAATACGGCGGAGGCGGAAAAGGAAATTGGAAAATTGCTGAATTTTTAACATAATAACTGTGCAGTACGCACAAAATTGCCAAATCTGTCCACGAAAATGGAAACGATGGACGATGAAGCGCAAAAACACCCCCGCCTTCCCCTTGGGGGGAAGGTGGCACGGCCAAAGGCCGTGACGGATGAGGGGGCGATAAACACCCAGGCCGGTTGGACGGTTTGGACGGTACACGGCATCGACAACCATGCGTAGGGGCGGACGACCCTGTCCGCCCCAGCCTGGGTTCGGTGACGCAGAAAGGGCGGAGCAGAGCCCCGCCCCTACGGACAACATCGTGCCTTCCCGCAACCAACGAAACCTTCCGCATTCCCGCCAACCGGCAAGGCGGGACACGCAGGTCCCGCCCTACGGAACGAAAAAACCGATGCCGCCACGATTACACCGTAGGGGCGATTCACGAATCGCCCGCCGCCCAGGTAACGAGAATCACCCTGGCCGGATGAATGGCGAGCGGCAACAAAAACCCGCCCCGCCTTCCCCCTTGGGGGGAAGGTGGCCCCGCAGGGCCGGATGAGGGGGCGATACCCACCCGGGCCGGATGAATGGCACACGGCAACGACCCCACCGTAGGGGCCGACGACTCGGCGGCCCGTACCCCGGTAACGAAAACCACCTGGGCCGGTTGGATGGTGAGCGGTAACAAAAACCCGCCCCGCCTTCCCCCTCGGGGGGAAGGTGTCAGCGAAGCTGACGGATGAGGGGGCGATTTTGCGGGAAGTTTCCGGTAGACGCCCCCTCATCCGTCACGGCCTTTACAGGCCGCGCCACCTTCCCCCCGAGGGGAAGGCTGTGCAAAGTTTTATCTATTCGTCCCCACCTCCCCCCGTGGGGGGAAGGCAACGGCGCGCCGAGTCGTCCTCCCCTACGAACAAAACGCCGCCGTAAAACAAACCCGCGGCGCCCTTTCGGGCGCCGCGCTTTGCGATATCATGCTGCGATACTATATTATTATACTTCCACACCCCATGTGGAAAACTCACACGTTCCAGCTCTGGAAGTTATCCCCCGGGTTGTCGGTGGGGAAGGAGCCCACGCCGCTGGCCTTCTTGCACACCTGGAAGCAGCCGATGTAGGTCTGGCTCATGTAGGGCTCCACCCAGATCAGCAGGATGCCGGCGGTGCAGGCGCTGAGGATGAGCCAGCCCAGGAAGCTCAGGTCCACCACGAACAGCTGCCACTTGTACCCGGCGGTCTGCACCTTGGACATACGGATGGCGTCCATGATGCCGATGTCGGGATTCTCGCACAGGTTCAGCATGGCGAAGCGGTAGCGGTAGGCGGCGATGATGCCGGGGATGATGAACAGCATGGTCCACAGGAAGACGAAAATCTCCATTACCACCGCCAGCAGAATGGCCTTGCCGGCAAAGGTGAAGGCCTCGGTGAGGGTGTTGTAGCCCATCTCACGGCCCCGGCGCACGCCCAGGTGATACAGGTTGTAGCCGCAGCCGAACACCACCTGGGCAAAGCCCACCACCAGGGAGATAAAGGCGGCGATGGAGGCGGGCACGGTGATGAGGTGGGGGATCTCCACCACCACAATGCCCATCTGCCGCAATTGCAGCTCGATCTCCGGGTTCACGCTGACCTCGGTGCCGAACAGATTGTCCACCACCGTCAAGGCCGCGATGATCAGCAGATATACCAACGTAAACGTATAGGCGGACACCCGGGCGGTTTTGACGATGCCCTTGGCCTCGGCCTTGATGCCTTTGCGATCTAACAGCATTTTCGGTCCTTTCTGTGCTGACGGGGCAGCACGGTACAATATAATAGTAAAAGTCGGAAAACCCTTTTACGGCGAAAAAGTATACCATATCCCGCCGTAAAACGCAAGAGCCCCGGCAAAAGGCGGGGGCAGATGGTGGAAATTGGAGGAAAAATGGGGCTGCGACCCGATTTTTGCCGCCCCGGCACTGGACAAGAGGCCCTTTTTGCGCTATGATAATGAGCAGTATGGGGTGGCATAGCGCCGCCTGACAACCAGGCGGCAGCCATGCTGCCAAGTAGTAAGATGAGGTGAAGACAATGGCACAAGCTTTCTTTGGCGGCGTTCATCCCAATGACATGAAGGCCGCTACCAATGAAAAGGCCATCGAGAAGCTGGCTCCGCCGGCGGAGGTGGTCATTCCCATGTCTATGCACATCGGTGCGCCCTGCAAGCCCATTGTGGCCCCCGGTGACCACGTCACCATCGGCCAGCGCATCGGTGAGCCCGGCGGTTTCGTTTCCGCCCCCATCCACGCCTCCGTGTCCGGCACGGTGAAGGCCGTGGAGCCCCGCCCCTTCTCCATGGGCGGCAAAATGATGTCCGTGGTCATCGAAAACGATTTCCAGGACACCGTCTGCGACGCCGTCAAGCCGGTGGAGAATCCCGACAGCCTCACCCCCGAGCAGCTGGTGGACATCGTGAAGAACGCCGGCATCGTGGGCCAGGGCGGCGCCACCTTCCCCACCCACGTGAAGATTTCTTCCGGCCTTGGCAAGGTGGATTACGTCATCATCAACGCCGCCGAGTGCGAGCCCTACATCACCGGCGACCACCGCACCATGCTGGAGCGGCCCGACCAGGTCATCAAGGGCGCCACGCTGCTGGCCAAGTGCTTCGGCGTGGACAAGGTGTACATCGGCATCGAGGCCAACAAGCAGAACGCCGCCGACGTGCTCAACGCCAAGATCGCCGAGCTGAAGGCCCCCGTGAAGGTGGAGGTGCTCCACACCCGGTATCCCCAGGGCGCTGAGAAGCAGCTGTGCCAGGCCGTGTCCGGCCGCCAGGTGCCCTCCGGCAAGCTGCCTGCCGACGCCGGCTGCTGCATCTTCAACCTGAACACCACCTGCGCCATCTACCGTGCCGTGTACGAGGGCATGCCCGTGGTGAGCAAGATCGTCACCGTGTCCGGCTCCGGCGTCATCGAGCCCAAGAACATCGAGTGCCCCATCGGCACCCCCATTGCCAAGCTGTTCGACGCCTGCGGCGGATTGAAGGACGAGACCTACAAGCTGATCATGGGCGGCCCCATGATGGGCATGGCCCAGTACGATACCGACGTCACCGTGGGCAAGGGCACCGGCGCCATGCTGGCCTTCGCCGGCGACGAGGAGAAGCACGAGGCCAACCCCCAGTGCATCCGCTGCGGCAAGTGCGTGGGCGTATGTCCCATCCGCCTCGAGCCCATCTTTATGTATAAGTATTTGATGAAGGGCGACATCGACGCCTGGCAGAACCAGCTCCACGGCATGGACTGCATCGAGTGCGGCGCCTGCACCTACACCTGCCCCGCCCGCCTGCCGCTGACCCACGCCTTCCGCCTGGGCAAGCAAAAGGTGAACAATGCCAGAATGAAGGCCAAGGCCGCCGCTGAGGCTGCCGCAAAGAAGGAGGCGTAACCATGACTGACTACAAAAATCTGAAGCTGATCGCGTCCTCCTCCCCCCACATCCACGCCCCGGACAACACCCGCTCCATTATGCTGGACGTGATCATCGCCATGCTGCCGGCCCTGTGCTGGAGCGTGTATAACTTCGGCTGGAAGGCCCTGATCCTCACCGCCGTGTCCGTGGTGGGCTGCCTGTTCTGGGAGTGGGCCTACCGGGCCGTGCTGAAAAAGCCCCAGGCCATCGGCGATTTGTCCGCCGTGGTCACCGGTATGCTGCTGGCCTTCGTGTGCCCCGTGGATCTTCCCCTGTGGATGATTATTGTGGGCGACTTCTTCGCCATCGTGGTGGTGAAGCAGCTCTACGGTGGCATCGGCTGCAACTTCCTCAACCCCGCCCTGGCGGGCCGCGCCGCGCTGCTGGCCTGCTACGCCACCGCCATGACCGCCTGGGCCATCCCCGCCACCAAGGCGGACGTCCTCACCTCCTCCGCCACCCCCATGGCCATCATGAAGTCCGGCCTGGAGGACGGCGCCGCCTTCGCCACCCTGAAGAACAGCTATTCCGCCTGGGATATGTTCCTGGGCCGCACCGGCGGCTCCCTGGGCGAGGTCAGCGCGCTGCTGCTGCTGTTGGGCGGCGTGTACCTGCTGATCCGCAAGGTCATCACCTGGCATATCCCCGTGGCCTACATCGCCACCGTGGCCGTTATCTGCCTGGTGTCCGCCCCCGCGGGCATCTCTGCTGGCGACTATCTGGTGTACAACCTGTTCGGCGGCGGCCTCATGCTGGGCGCCATCTTCATGGCCACCGACTACGCCACCTCCCCTGTCACCAAGCCCGGCCAGATCATCTTCGGCATCGGCTGCGGCCTGCTGACCTGCTTCATCCGCCGCTTCGGCTCCTACCCCGAGGGCGTGTGCTACTCCATCCTCATTATGAACTGCACCACCTGGCTGCTGGATAAGTACATCCGGCCCACCATTTACGGTGCCCCCAAAAAGGAGAAGAAGGAGGCTGCTGCGAAATGAAAAATCTCAACGCCAAGTTTATTCTCAAGGTCGCCGGCACCCTCACCGCCATCTCCCTGGTGGTGGCCGCCCTGCTGGGCCTGGTCAACATGGTCACCGAGGACCGTATTGCCGAGCTGAATTTCGCCGCCACCAAAGAAGCCCTGGCCCAGGTGGCCCCCGAGGGCGCCGAGTTCCAGCCCTTGGAGCTCACCGAGGATATGACCGCCGCCGCTGCCGCCCAGGGCGGCAAGCTGACGGAGATCTACACCATGTCCACCGGCGGCTACGCCTGCAAGGTGGAGGCCTCCGGCTCCCAGGGCATCATCGAGATGATCGTGGGCGTGGACGAGTCCGGCGCCATCACCGGCATCTCCGTGGTGTCCAACGCCGAGACCGCCGGTATCGGCTCCAAGGTCATGGGCAACGAGCCCAACAAGGCCGGCGTGCCCGTGCTGGATCAGTTCATCGGCCTCAGCGGGGCCGGCTCTCTTGCCGTGGGCAAGACCGTCACCGAGGTCTCCGGCGCCACCGTTTCCACCCGCGGCATCACCATGGGCGCCAACGCCGCCCTGGCCGCCGTGGCCACCATCGCCTGATGAAAGGGGGACAACAGAACAATGAATGTCGGTAAACAATTCAAAGAGGGTCTGATTACCCAGAACCCCGTTCTGGTGCAGCTGCTGGGCATGTGCTCTACCATGGCCATCACCACCTCCATCAAGAACGGCCTGGGCATGGGCGTCAGCGTCATCATCATTCTGACCCTGTCCAATATCTTCATTTCCCTGCTGCGGAAAATCATCCCCAACGAGGTCCGTATCGCCTGCTACATCGTGGTCATCGCCGGCTTCGTCACCATGGTCCAGCTGCTGCTGAAGGCCTTCCTGCCGGACATCGACAAGAGCCTGGGCGTGTTCATCCCCCTCATCGTGGTGAACTGCATCATCCTGGGCCGGGCCGAGGCCTTCGCCTCCAAGAACTCCGTGGGCGCCTCCGCCCTGGACGGCATCTTCCAGGGCATCGGCTACACGCTGGTGCTGCTGGTGATGTGCTTCTTCCGCGAGCTGCTGGGCGCCGGCAAGCTGCTGGATCACCAGGTCATGCCCGCGGGCTACACCCCCGCCGGTATGCTGATCCTGCCCGTGGGCGGCTTCCTGTGCCTGGGCGCGCTGATCGCCGTGATGCAGTGGGCGCTGAACAAGGCCCAGGAGCGCAAGGCCAAAAAGGCAAAGGAGGCGAAGTAAAGTATGAGCATCACTACATTGCTGGCCATCTCTCTGGGTGCCATCCTTACCAATAACTTTATCTTCGCCCAGTTCCTGGGCATCTGCCCCTTCCTGGGCGTCAGCAAGAAGATCGACACCGCCGTGGGCATGGGCGCCGCCGTCACCTTCGTCATGGGCCTGGCCTCCGCTTTTGCCTACCTGGTGAACCAGGTGCTGGTGAAGCTGGGCCTGGAGTACATGCAGACCGTGGCCTTCATCCTGGTCATCGCCGCACTGGTGCAGTTCGTGGAGATGTTCCTGAAGAAGAACGTCCCCACCCTGTATACCGCCCTGGGCGTGTACCTGCCCCTGATCACCACCAACTGCGCCGTGCTGGGCGTGGCGCTGCTGAACGTGCAGAATAACTACAACTTCATCGAGTCCGTGGTCTACGGCATCACCGGCGGCCTGGGCTTCCTGCTGGCCATCTTCCTGTTCGCTGCCGTCCGGGAGCAGTTGGAGTTTGCCGATCATCCCAAGTGCTTCCAGGGCTTCCCCATCGCCCTGATTACCGCCGGCCTCATGGCCCTGGCCTTCATGGGCTTCAGCGGCCTGAAGGTGTGGTAAGGAGGTAGAAGAGAATGAGTATCGTATTTCCCGTATTGATGCTGGGCGCCCTGGCGGTGATTTTCGGCCTGATCCTGGCTGTGGCCGCCAAGGTGTTCGAGGTGGAGGTGGACCCCCGCCTGCCCCAGATCCAGTCCGCCCTGGCCGGCGCCAACTGCGGCGGCTGCGGCTATCCCGGCTGCGCCGGCTGCGCCGAGGCCATCCTGGCGGGCAAGGCCCCTGTGACGGCCTGCGCCCCCGCCGGCGCCGAGGGTGCCGCCAAGATTGCCGCCATCATGGGCATGGAGGCCCCCTCCGGCGATAAGATGGTGGCCCACGTGGCCTGCAACGGCGGCTGCAACGCCAATAAGAATTTCGAGTATCGCGGCGTCACCGACTGCATCGCCGCCACCAAGGTCTGCGGCGGCGACGCCGTGGCTTGCCGCTACGGCTGCTTCGGCTTCGGCTCCTGCGTGGCCGCCTGCAAGTTCGACGCCATCCACGTGGTGGACGGCGTGGCCGTGGTGGACAAGGAGAAGTGCACCAACTGCGGCGCCTGCCGTGAGGCCTGCCCCCGCAAGCTGATCCACGAGGTGCCCTACAAGCAGAAGGTGTTCGTCAACTGCTCCAACAAGGATAAGGGCCCCGCCGTGGCCAAGGTCTGCGCGGCAAGCTGCATCGCCTGCGGCATGTGCGAGCGCACCTGCAAGTTCGACGCCATCCACGTGGTGGATAACGTGGCCGTCATCGACTACGAAAAGTGCCGCAACTGCACCATGTGCGCCAAGGCCTGCCCCCGCAACGCCATCGAGCCCATCCCCACCCCCGAGGAGAAGGAGAAGTTCAAGGCCGCCCAGAAGGCCGCCGCCGAGAAAAAGGCCGCCGCTGCCAAAGCCGCCGCCGAAGCAAAGGCGGAAAAGGCCGAGTAAATCTCTCCAAAATCACAAAAAACCGCCCGCAAGGGCGGTTTTTTGCTGTAAAAAAATGCAGAAAAGACCCCAAAAAGCCCCACCACAAATCGCCCGCCCCAGAGGCCCCAACGCCCACTGAACGGCACACGACATCGGCAAACCGTCCGTAGGGGCGAGGCTCTGCTCCGCCCAACCCCGCCACAACCCGCCGCCCACGCCGGATAAACGGCACACGGAAACAAATCACCGCCCCAGCCTTCCCCCACGGGGGGAAGGTGGCACGGCCCATCGGGCCGTGACGGATGAGGGGGCGATGCTCGCCCCGCCCGGTTGAATGGCAAACGGTATCGCAAACCCTGTGTAGGGGCGGGGCTTACCCCAAGGGCACTGGCTCCACCATCCGCTCATTCTTCGCGGGGTGTCGCTGGCGCTGTCCGCCCCAGCCTGGGCGCTGCTCCGCCCTTTTCTCGTCCATTGCCCGGGGGGACGCCAAAATGAATTGCGCCGAAGGCGCATGAATTGCCTGGCGGCATGAATTGTGCCTGACGGCACATGATTTGCGCCGCGGCGCATGGGAATCATGTCATTCCAATCCGTCCGCGCAGCGGACGCCATTTCTTTTCACTCTTCTCTCATAAAAAAAGGGGCGGACAGAGTCGTCCGCCCCTACCATATTATCCCATTACAGGTGCTCCTTCACCGTGCCCACAATGGCCCCGAAGGTGCCGCCCTTGGCGTCCATGGCCCCGGTGCGGGCAAAGGCCACCAGGGTCATAAACAGCAGGTCCAGGTTCCGCTCCGTGGTCCATACCCGGTAGAAGCCCTGCCCGCCCAGGGCGGAGGCCACCTTGTGGTTTTCCATGTCCTCCTCGTGGGGGTACTGGCCGGTGCTTTCCGCCCGGGCGATTTCCGTGCCATCCCGGAAGATGCGGTAGTTGGCGCCCAGCAGCTTGCCGCTGCCGCCCCCCAGGCTGGATTCCACCGTGATGCCGTTTTCCTGCAAATGCTTGAACACGTCCACGCCGTCCAGCTCAAAGGTGTAATGGCTGTCCAGCAGCAGGGAGTTCCAGTGGCTCTCCTCGCTGTGGCCCACCAGATGGGGGGTGGTGGTGCCGTGCTCGTGGTCGATGAAGTCGAAGCCGAAGGGGGTGGTGAGGGTGAACTTGGTCATCTTGGCCTCATACAGCACCCGCCGCTGCCCGTCCTCCAGCCTGTGGCCGTACTTGGCCGTGCCCAGGTCGGTGAGGAAGTAGAGCTCCCGCTCCTCCCCCGGCTCCGAGGGCCGGTAGCCCCGGTGGGCGCCCATCTCCCGCTTGCCGTGAAGCTGGGCGAAGGCCTGCTTTTCCCGCACCGTGGACACGATCACCACCGCCAGAATGGCGGCGCTGACCACCATCAGATAGATGCCGAAGCCGCCTCCGTCATGGACGATGGAGGGGTCCCGGGGGTCGTACTTGATGGTGATGGTCTTGCCCACCTTGTAGGAGCCGCTGGAGGTGTCCAGCTTGGCGGTGTAGATCACGCCGTTCACCACGTGGCGCACCGTGGGGGTGTAGGAAACGCTGTCGCCGTCGTAATTGGGCTCCACGTCCACGATCTCCGCCGTGGACTTCACAAAGCCCCTGGACTGGAAAAAGGTGAAATAAATCCCGGCCGCCAGGCAAAACACCGCCAAAACCGCGGCAAAAATCTTCAATCTGGGCCCGCGCAGTGAAATCATAACGCCACGCTCCTTTTCTGAAATAAAGTGTGGATGGGATAGTTAATATTGTACCATAATCCGCCCCCAATAGCCACCCTGCCGCCAAAAAAATCGCCAGCCGCCCAGCCCGGATAAACGGTAAATGGCATCGGCACCCCCGTAGGGCGGGACTACCCCAAGGGCACTGGCTCCACAATCCGCTCGTGTCCTCGCGGTGTGTCGCTGGCGCTATGTGTCCCGCCAACCCCGCCGCCACCCACCGCCCACGCCGGATGAATGGTAAACGGCATCGTCTCCCCCGTAGGGGCGATTCACGAATCGCCCGCACCCCAGCCCCACCCACCGCCGCCGGCAGCGACGCCGAGAAATGACAAATCCCCTGTGCAGCCTTTTTTCTGCACAGGGGATTTTTGCAACTTTTCGGCCTGTTTGGGCCTTTTCGTCGGGCGGGTAAATGGGCCCTTTTTCGTCAAAATAACGAAAGCCCCGTATCCTTGATGGATACAGGGCTTTTTTGATGGTGCGCGGTACAGGACTCGAACCTGTGTCCTCGTTGCGGCAGCCGGTTTCCAGACCCTTCGGGCCGTGAAAACCGGGCCGCTACCTTTCTGCCGCCTCGCTTCATCCGCCCCCGGCGGCGCTTCGGCGGCAGACCCCATGCCCGTCAAGCGATGTTTGCCGTCCGGCAGGGTCCCGGGCTCGGGTCTGCTCTACATACCAAAAAGAAAACCACCCCAAAGGGTGGCCTTCTTTTTGGTGCGCGGTACAGGACTCGAACCTGTGACCCCATGCACGTCAAGCAACAGGCTCAATGGCGCAAGGGTGGATTCTGCAACAAAATGGCGGATTTCAAGCCCTCCACGGCGTTCTGCATGCTGCCCATGGTGGCGTGGGAATAGCGGGCGGTGGTCTTGATGTCGGAATGGCCCAGCAGCTCCTGCACCACCCGAATATCCGCGCCGCTCTCCCTTGTGAGGGTGGCAAAGGTGTGGCGGCAGCAGTGGGGCGACAGGCGGCGCACGTCGGGCTCGTCCTCGTGGAGATGGCGGAAGAAGGTGTCATAGTCCCGGGAGAAGTTCCGGGGGCTCATTAACGTGCCGTTGCGTGTGCCGAAGAGAAACTCCCCCTTGTGGGGCAGCTTTTGCAGCCGGAAGGCCAGCTCCGGCAGCAGGGGCACGGTGCGGAGGCTGCGTTCCGTCTTGGCCTCATGCTCCATGACGCAGGGGCGGTTATGCACCAGGTACACGGACCGGTTGACGGTCAGGGTGGTGTCGGTGATGTCGCTCTCTTTCAGCCCCAGCAGTTCCCCGCGGCGTATGCCCGTCAGCAGCAGCACCATCACGGCGACGCCGATTCGCTGATTCTCATACGTCACCGCGTAGCGTAGGATGGTACGCACCTCCTCCATGGTGTACGCCTCCCGGGGCGTCTCCTTCATGTGGGGCAGCTTCAAGCGGGCGGCGGGATTCTTGGCGCAAAGGTCGTTGTCGATGGCGGCGGCGAAGAGGGCGTTGACCAACACCCGCATTTTATCCACATAGGATTTTGAAAATGCACTTGCAAACTGATTGAAAAACCGCTGCAAATGCATGGGCTTGACGGCGTCCAGCTCCATGGACAGAAGCTCCTCCGGAATATGACCCGCCACCAGTTGGAGGGTGTAATAGGAATCGGGCCGGATGGTGTCCAGCTTGTAGGCGGTGAGATACAGGGGAATCCATTCTCCCAATGTCATGGCGACCCTCCTTTCTCGGGGCTCGGCAGCGATGTGCCGGCGATTTTCACATCACCGAACACAGGCACAACGTAGGCTTCCGGGTGGTCGGCTACAAATTCATCAAAGGGGATGCCGCCGTCAATCAGCGAGATTTGGGGCTTGCGCACCAGATCCCGGGAGGCGAAATACCACTTGCCGAAAATCTTGGTGAAGTCCTTTTCAAAATACTTGGTGAGGTATTGGCAGGTGCGTTCGTAATGCTCGTCTATGGGTATGCAGGTGGAGAAGCCATAGCGCCACTCCGGCATATTGAAAATGGGCTGCCCCCTGTCCGTAGACAGGGCCGCACCGGTGCGGGGATGGGTGGCCCGCTCCATGCGGACAAGGCCGGGATTGCAAAGGCCGTGGAAGTGAATGGCGCCGTCCTTGTGGCGCTCTGCGATGATAAGATACCGAAAGCCCTTGCGATGGGAGGCGTTTTTCAGCCACGTCAGAACGGCCTTGCGGACGGCATCCGTGCCGTAGCGGTCAATGACAGCGCCGTTCAATGTCCAGGTGAGGAAGTGGGAGAAGCGGTTGCACATGGCAATGTCCCGCACCTCCCGCTTGGCCCGGCAGCGGCTGCTGGCGGCGGCGCGTTCCGGGTCTGCGGCCTGTCCCTTGGGCGGCACGGTGTAGGGCCGTTGGCGGCACTCCCACCCGGCAGCGCGGAAAATGGGGGTATTGCAAACCTGCAACATGGCGTCGGCATAGGGGTACTCCAACACCCGGGCATTGGAGGAAATATCACAGGCAGAAGCACCAAACAGCACGAAGCAACCCTCCCAAAGTGAGACCGATTTGTTGATACATCAAGTAGCCGCTCCTTGGCTGCGGGCCTTGCCGCCGCCTTGCGACGCCGGAAGCGGCAGCAACAAGGCCCAGGGGCAGACAAGGGGCCGTGCTGCCGTGTCGGGACGTGGGTGGCCGCCGACGGACGAGGCGGGGAGGGCGTCGGGACGGGGGCGCAGCGGCGAGCAAGAGGAGGGCCCGGCCCGATGAAATACCAGTCTGCGGACTGGTATTTCCGGGCCTTTGATGCGAGCCGCTTTGCGCCTTCGGCGCAAGTCGCTCTCGCATTTCCTTGCGGACGCCGCCTGCGCCTACCCTCCGCCGCGACAGGTCGGCGCTTTGGCGCGCCGCCCTGCCGCTGGCAAGAAAGGAGTTGTACAACTATTCGTTTTGAATAGTCTGGAAGTATAATACTATTCGTTTTGAATATTGTCAAGGGAAAAGTATTCAAAACAGATAAAAAATACTTGCGCCATTCCGGGAGGTGGTATAGAATGGCCTTGTAGTTTTCCACACAAAGGAGGGAGAGCCGTGGAGAAAGAGGTCAAGGAGGCGCTGGGTGACAAGTTCCGGGAGGCGGAGCGCCTGGGGGCGGACAAGTCCATCCCGGTAGGCGAAGCCGTCAGCCTGGTGCTGGACGGCATCCGGGCGGACTACAACACCATAGCCGGCTATTCCGCTGCCAGAGCGCAGCGCAAGAAGGACGTGGCGGAGCGGTTGAAGGCTGTTCGCAAGGCCCGGGGGTTGAAGCAGCAGGAGGTGGCGGAGAAAACCGGCCTCAACGTGATTACCCTGTCCGGCTATGAGATCGGGCGGAACGAGCCCAACGTGGAGGCGCTGGTGCGCCTGGCGGATTGCTATGGCGTCAGCCTGGACTATCTCACGTGTCGCAGCGACGCCGAGAAATGACAAAATCCCCTGCGCAGCCTTTTTTCTGCACAGGGGATTTTTGCAACTTTTTGAGGCGTTTCCCAATCTCTGGAAACTTCCCTTTTCGTCAAAATAACGAAAGCCCCGTATCCTTGATGGATACAGGGCTTTTTTGATGGTGCGCGGTACAGGACTCGAACCTGTGACCCCATGCACGTCAAGCATGTGCTCTACCAGCTGAGCTAACCGCGCGAACAGCGGTACTATACTACCGCACTCAGCCCGGTTTGTCAACACTTTTCCGAAAATTTTTGCGCCGGGGCGTCAGATGCGGGCATAATACGGGCCCGTTATCCCTTCTCCGCCCCCAGGCGCTGGAGCTGCCGGGTGAACCACGCCGGCAGCGGGCAGGTGAGGCGCACCGTCTCCCCCGTCCGCGGGTGGACGAATTGCAGCCCCACCGCGTGGAGACACTGGCCCGCCAGACCCGGCACGCTCTTATGATTGCCGTACACCGTGTCCCCCAGCAGGGGGTGGCCGATGCTGGCCATGTGGACGCGGATCTGGTGGGTGCGGCCCGTCTCCAGGCGGCAGCGCACGTGGGTGGCGCCCCGGTAGCGGCCCAGCACCTCCCAGTGGGTCACGGCCCGCTTGCCGCCGGGCACCACCGCCATCTTCTTCCTGTCCCTGGGGTGTCGGGCGATGGGGGCGTCCACGGTGCCGCTGTCCTCTGGCAGCGTGCCCGTGACGATGCACTCGTACGTCCGGGCCAGGGTGTGGTCGGCCAGTTGGGCCGACAGGGCCAGATGGGCGGCGTCGTTCTTGGCGGCGATGATGAGGCCGCTGGTGTCCCGGTCGATGCGGTGGACGATGCCGGGCCGCTTCTCCCCGCCGACGCCGCTTAAGGAGTCGCCGCAGTGGTGCAGCAGGGCGTTCACCAGCGTGCCGTCGGCGTGGCCCGGCGCCGGGTGTACCACCATGCCCACGGGCTTGTTCACCACGATCACGTCCTCGTCCTCATACACCACGTCCAGGGGGATATCCTGGGCGGTGACGGCGGCCTCCGCCGCCTCCGGGATGATGACTTCCACAGTATCCCCGGCGGCCAACCGGTCATTCTTATCCGCCGCCTTGCCGTTCACCGTCACGCTGCTCTGGGCGATGAGCCTCGCCGCCGCGCTGCGGCTGAGGCCGTCGGCCCGCTCCGCCACAAAGGCGTCCAGCCGCTTCCCGGCGTCCTCAAGCGTGGCTGTCAGCGTCATCTTTCGTCACCTTGTCGTATTTTTCGTAGAACCACAGGTAGTACACGGCCCCTAAAATGACACCCACCACCACGAAGCAGTCCGCCAGGTTAAAAATGGGATAGGACATAAACTGCAGGTCGAACATATCCACCACGTAGCCGTGCCACAGCCTGTCGATGTAGTTGCCCAGGCCCCCGCCCAGCACCAGCAGGCAGGCCCACACCCCCAGGGGGTGCCGCACCACCCGGCGCAGCAGCAGCCAGGCCACCGCCGCCATCAGCGCCGTGGTGACGATCAGCAGCACCAACCTGCGCCCGGAGAGGCTGCTCCAGGCCGCGCCGTAGTTGTGCAGCCGTGTGAGCTGCACCACCCCCGGCAGCAGCGGCGCGCTCTGTCCCACCGCCAGATGGCCCACCGTCCAGTATTTCAGGGCCTGGTCCGCGCCGATCAGCGCCGCCAGCACCGCCATCATCCACCACATGCTCCTTGCTCCTTTATCCATAGTGTCACTATCATACTGCATGGCGGCGGAATTTGCAACCGTCCTTTGCCCGGGAAAATTCTTTACGCCGGAGGCGATTTGTGCTATAATCAATCAGTTAACAGTAAAAAATGGCGTCATAGCATCTTCGGCGCCCCGGGAGGTACCCTTTGGAACGAGAAAACGTATTGGTGAGCGCCGCCGACATGGCGCGGCAGCAGGATTTCACCGCTAAAATAAAAGCCATCCACGACGGCCGCGCCGCCGCCCCCAAGGCCCTGGTGGACACCTACGGCTGCCAGCAGAACGTGGCCGACAGCCAGAACATCATGGGCATGCTGGAGGCCATGGGCTGCGCCTTTACCGACGACCCCTACCAGGCCGACATCGTGGTGCTGAACACCTGCGCCATCCGGGACCACGCCGAGCAGCGTGTCTTCGGCACCCTGGGCACGCTGACCCACACCAAGAAGGCCAACCCCCGGCAGATCATCTGCCTGTGCGACTGCATGGCCCAGCGCAAGGAGGTGGCCGACCGGGTGCGCCGGTCCTACCGCCACGTGGACCTGGTGTTCGGCCCCCAGGCGCTGTGGCGCTTCCCGGAGCTTTTATATCAGGTCTATTCCCGCAGCGGCCGGGTGTTTTCCATCGAGGACGAGCATGGCGCCATTGCCGAGGGCATGCCGGTGGTGCGGGAGGGCAAAACCCGGGCCTGGGTGTCCATCATGTACGGCTGCAACAACTTCTGTTCCTACTGCATCGTCCCCTACGTCCGGGGCCGGGAGCGCAGCCGTGACCCGGAGGCCATCCTGGCCGAGGTGCGGCAGCTTGCCGCCGAGGGGTATAAGGAAATCACTCTTTTGGGCCAGAACGTCAACTCCTACGGCAAGGACCTGCCGGAGAAATGGGACTTTGCCGACCTCCTGGCCGCCATCGACGACATCCCCGGCGACTATCTCATCCGCTTCATGTCCTCCCAGCCCAAGGACGCCACCCATAAATTGTTCGACACCATGGCCCGGTGCCGCCACGTGGCCCCCCAGCTCCATCTGCCGGTGCAGTCCGGCAGCGACCGGGTGCTGCGGGCCATGAACCGGCCCTACGACCGGGCCCAATATATAGAGCTCATCACCTACGCCCGCTCCGTCATGCCCGACCTGGTGCTGACCAGCGACGTGATCATCGGCTTCCCCGGCGAGACGGAGGCCGAGGCCATGGAGACGGTTTCCCTGGTGGAGGAGGTCAAGTTCGACGCCCTCTTCACCTTCATCTTCTCCCCCCGGCCAGGCACCCCCGCCGCCAAAATGGAGGACCCGGTGCCCCGTGAGGAGAAGCAAAAGTGGTTCGACCGCCTCTGCGACGCCCAGAACGCCATCTCCGAGACCATCCACCGCCGCTACGTGGGCCAGACCCTCCGCTGCCTGGTGGACGGCCAGACCGGGGACAGCCGCTGGCCCCTCAGCGCCCGCACCGCCGGCGGCCGCCTTGTCCACCTCACCGGCGACGCCTCCGCCCTGGGCGAGTATCACAATATTAAAATTACTGATAGCAACACTTGGGCACTGTTTGGAGAGTTAACGGATTAATCCGCTTTGCGCTTCTTTTCCGCCCCGGTGAACGACGTAATATATTCCCGCCACTCATTCTGAAAGGAGCATCCCCATGGCTGAGCTGACACCCATGATGCGCCAATATCTGGAAATCAAGGCCGACAACCCGGATTCCATTCTCTTTTTCCGCCTGGGCGACTTCTACGAGATGTTCGGCAACGACGCCCGCACCGCCTCCCGGGAGCTGGAGCTGACCCTCACCTCCCGTGACAAGGACAAGACCAAGACGGCGGAGGAGCGCATCCCCATGTGCGGCATCCCCTACCACGCCGCCGAGAGCTACATCGCCCGGCTCATCGCCAGGGGCTACAAGGTGGCCATCTGCGAGCAGACCGAGGACCCGGCCCAGGCCAAGGGGCTGGTGCAGCGGGACATCATCCGTGTGGTGACCCCCGGCACCGTCATCGACAGCGCCAGCCTGGAGGCGGGCCGCAGCAACTTCTGCGCCGGGGTGTTTCTGGATGGGGACAACGCCGCCCTCTGCGTCTGCGATATCTCCACCGGCAAGACCCATGCCGCCGCCTTTTCCGGCCCCGAGGGGCTGTCTCACCTGTGCAACGAGCTGGGCCGCTTCGCCCCCGCCGAGGCGGTGATGAACGAGGCCGCCTTTGAAAATGAGGACTTGACCGCCCTTTTGGGGGATAAGCTGTCCTGCCACCGGGAAAAGCTGCCCGCCGCGGCCTTCCGCCTGGAGGGGTGTGAAAAGCTGGCCCGGCAGCAGTTCGGCGATGAGGCCGTGGCCCGCCTCCCCCGCCATAATCCCGCCCTGCTGCCGGCGGTGGGCGCCCTTTTGGGCTACCTCCACGACACCCAGAAAACGGACTTGAGCCACATCGACCAGCTGGAATACTACGAGCAGGGCCAGTTTATGGAGCTGGACCTGACGGCCCGGCGGAATCTGGAGCTGACGGAGACCCTCCGGGGCAAGGAGAAGAAGGGCAGCCTCCTGTGGGTGCTGGACAAGACGAAAACCGCCATGGGCGGCCGCCTGCTCCGCTCCTGGCTGGAGCGGCCCCTGCTGAACTGCGCCGCCATCTCCCGCCGCAGCGCCGCCGTGTCCGCCCTGGTGGACAGCACCATCGCCCGGGAGGAGCTGACGGTGTCCCTTTCCGGCATCGCCGACATGGAGCGGCTCATCGGCCGCATCGTCTACGGCACCGCCGGGGGCCGGGACCTGGCCTCCCTCCGGGCCGCCATCGAGAGCCTGCCCCAGGTGAAGGAGCAGCTTGCCGCCTTTTCCAAGGGCCGTCTCCATGAGCTGGACGAGGCGCTGGACGATTTATCCGATATCGGCAGCCGCATCGCCGCCACGCTGGTGGACGAGCCCCCCTTTTCCGTCCGGGAGGGGGAGATCATCCGCACCGGCTTCCACCCGGAGGTGGACCGCCTGCGGAGCATCCTCCACGGCGGCAAGGACGTTATTGTGAACATGGAGGCCGCCGAGCGGGAGCGCACCGGCATCCGCACCCTGAAAATCGGCTACAACAAGGTGTTTGGCTACTACATCGAGGTGTCCAACTCCTTCCGGGACCAGGTGCCCGACACCTATATCCGCAAGCAGACGCTTGTGAACGGCGAGCGGTACGTCACCCAGGAGCTGAAGGATTTGGAGCACGATATCCTCTCCGCCTCCGACCGGGTGACGGCCCTGGAATTCTCCCTCTTCGACCAGCTGCGCCGGGACGTGGCCGCCCAGGCCCAGCGCATCCAGGCCGCGGCTGCCGCCGTGGCGGAGGTGGACGTGCTGTGCTCCCTGGCGGCGGTGGCGGTGAAGCATCACTACTGCTGCCCCGTGGTGGACGACAGCGGCGTTATCGAGATTTTGGAGGGCCGCCACCCCGTGGTGGAGCAGGTGCTGGACAAGGCCCTGTTCGTGCCCAACGACACCTATATGGGGGAAAATGAAAACCGCATCAGCATCATCACCGGCCCCAACATGGCGGGCAAGTCCACCTACATGCGGCAGGTGGCCCTCATTACCCTCATGGCCCAGATTGGCTCCTTCGTTCCCGCCCGCTCCGCCCGCATCGGCGTGGTGGACAGGATTTTCACCCGCATCGGCGCCAGCGACGATCTCTCCGCCGGCCAATCCACCTTCATGGTGGAGATGACGGAGGTCAGCGACATTCTGAAGTCCGCCACCTCCCGCAGCCTGCTGATTTTAGACGAGATCGGCCGGGGCACCTCCACCTTTGACGGCATGTCCATCGCCCGGGCGGTGGTGGAATACTGCGCCGCCAAGCTGGGGGCCAAGACGCTGTTCGCCACCCATTACCATGAGCTCACCGCCCTGGAGGGGGAGCTCCCCGGCGTGAAGAATTACAACGTCGCCGTCCGCACCCGGGGGGAGGACATCATCTTCCTGCGGAAGATCATCCCTGGCGGGGCCGACCGCAGCTACGGCATCGAGGTGGCCCGGCTGGCGGGCCTGCCGTCCCAGGTGGTGCGCCGGGCCCGGGCCATCCTGACGGAGCTGGAGGCGGAGTCCGGCAAGCCCCACGCCCCGATAGCGGAGAGCGACCAGGTGTCTCTCGCCGCCATGGCGGAGGCGGAGGCGGTGGACGCCCTGCGCCGCTGCCAGGTGGACACCCTCAGCCCCATCGAGGCCCTGAATCTGCTGTACGAAATCAAGAATAAACTGTCATAAAGGGGGCGTGACCCATGCCTGAAATCCGACAATTAGACCGCCATACCGCGGAGCTCATCGCCGCCGGAGAGGTGGTGGAGCGCCCTGCCAGCGTGGCCAAGGAGCTGCTGGAAAACGCCATCGACGCCGGGGCCTCCGCCGTAGTGGTGGAGCTGGAAAACGGCGGCCTCACCTACCTGCGCATCACCGATAACGGCTGCGGCATGACGCCGGAGCAGCTGCCCGTGGCCTTTTTGCGCCACGCCACCTCCAAGCTGCGCACGGCGGAGGATCTGGCCGCCATCGGCACCCTGGGCTTCCGGGGCGAGGCCCTGGCGGCCATCAGCGCCGTCAGCCGTGTGGATATCTATTCCCGCACCCCCGGCGGATTGGAGGGGGCCATGCTCCATCTGGAGGGGGGCGTCCCCGGTGCAGTGGAGGCCGCCGGCTGCCCGGAGGGCACCACCATCTGCGTCCGGGACCTGTTTTACAACACCCCCGCCCGCATGAAGTTTATGAAAAAGGACACCGCCGAGGCCACCGCAGTGGCAAACGTGGTGACCCACCTGGCCCTGAGCCACCCGGATATCTCCTTTAAGCTCTTGCGGGATGGCCAGGAGACGCTGCACACCCCCGGCGACGGCCAGCTTTTGAGCGCCGTTTACGCCGCTCTGGGCCGCGACTTCGCCAAGTCCTTAATGCCCATCCACGGCGCCGGCGGCGACGTCACCGCCCAGGGCTTCATCACCGTCCCCCTGGCGGGCCACGGCACCCGGGCCCGGCAGATCTTCTTCGTCAACGGGCGGCTGGTGAAGTCCCAGCTTTTGCAGGCGGCGCTGGAGGAGGCGTACCGCAACCGACTTCTAAAGGGCAAGTATCCCGGCTGCGTCATCCATGTGACCATGCCCCGCGACATGGTGGACGTCAACGTTCACCCGGCCAAGACGGTGGTGAAGTTCGCGGCGGAAAAGGCGGTGTTCGACGCGGTGTACTACACCGTCAAGGACGCCCTGGACGCCGAAAACCGCCCCGCCGCCCCCGCCCAGCGGCAGGACTTTTACCGCACCATGACGGCGGAGGAGTACCGGGCCGCCGCGGCGGAGCAGGCCAAAAAGCCCCTGGGCAGCTACGGCGGCAGGTCCGCCGCCCTGCCCCTGCACGACGTGGCCCCCACCCCCGGTCAGACCTTCACCGCCCCCGCCCCCCAGGGCGGGTAGTACGTCATCACCCCGCCTTCCCCCTGGGGGGAAGGTGCTGAGCGAAGCGAAGCGGATGAGGGGGCGACGCCCACCCAACTTTCAACAGAACCCCCCCAGCCTTCCCCCACGGGGGGAAGGTGGCCCGCAGGGCCGGATGAGGGGGCTGCGCCCGAAGCGCCGCGGGGGGCGGATGCAGCGAGGGCGCAGCAAGGCAGCGGCCCGATTTTCACGACCAACGGGAGCGAAAATCGGCTGCCGCAACGAGAGCACGAGATGCCCACCCAAGCCCGGGAGAACATAGCAACAGAGCACGAGCCCCCCGCCCAACTCCCCATAGAGCCCCCCGCCCCCGTCCCCTGGCGCATCGTGGGGGAGGTGCTGAAAACCTACATCATCTGCGAGGACGATCAGAGCAACGTCTGGCTCATCGACAAGCACGCCGCCCACGAGCGCATCCGCTTCGACGCCCTGAAGGAAAACCCCCAGCCCCTGATGGCCCAGACGCTGCTGCTGCCCCTCACCGTGGCCCTGGAGGCGGACGACTACGCCGCCGCCCTGCAAAATCTCCCCACCCTGTCCCAGTTCGGCTTCCAGTGCGAGGACTTCGGCGATGGCACCCTGCTCCTCCGGGCCATCCCGGCGGACATCCGCATGGAGGACGCCGCCGCCACGGTGGAGGAGCTGTGCCACAAGCTGACCCTGGGCCGGGCCGACCCCGCCGCCGCCCGTGACGAGCTGCTGCACACCATGGCCTGCAAGAGCGCCATCAAGGCCGGCATGACCACCGACCCCGCCGAGTGGCGTGTGCTGGTGGACAAGGTCCAGTCCGGCGCCATCCAGTATTGCCCCCACGGCCGCCCGGTGAAATACCGTCTCAGCCGCTACGAAATCGAAAAATTCTTTAAAAGAGCGTAGAAAATGGCGAAATTGCTTTGTGTCGTTGGCCCCACCGCCAGCGGAAAAACGAAAATGGGCGTGGCCCTGGCCCGCCGCTTCGGCGGCGAGGTGGTGTCGGCGGACTCCATGCAGATCTACCGGGGTATGACCATCGGCACCGCCGCCCCCACGGCGGAGGAGATGGAGGGCGTGCCCCACCACATGATCGCCGTGGCGGGCCCCTCCGAGAGCTGGTCGGTGGCCCGGTACGTGGCCATGGCGGATGGGTGCGTGCAGGACATCCTCCGCCGGGGCAAGCTCCCCGTCCTGGTGGGCGGCACCGGCCTGTGGCTGGACGCCCTGGTGCAGGGCATGGACTTCGCCCCCGGCGCCCAGGGTGAGCCGGTGCGGCGGGCGCTGCAACAGCGCCTGCAAGCCGAGGGGGCGGAAGCCCTGCTGGCGGAATTACGGCAGATCGACCCCCCTGCCGCCGCCAAAATGCACCCCAAGGACGTAAAGCGCATCCTCCGGGCCCTGGAGGTCTACCAGACCACGGGCCGCACCTTTACGGAGCAGTGCGCCGCCCAGGCCGCCCGACCCCCCCGCTACGAGGCGGCCTACGTGGGCCTGGACTATGAAAACCGTGACGATCTCCGCCGCCGCATCGACGTTCGCGTGGACGACATGGTGGCCCACGGCCTTTTGCAGGAGGTGGAGGCCCTCCTCTCCTCCGGCCTCTCCCCCGACGCCACCGCCCTCCAGGCCATCGGCTACAAGCAGTTTCTGGCGGTGGAGCAGGGCCGTGCAACGGTGGACGAGGCCGTGGCGGAGGTGAAGCTCCGCTCCCGCCAGTACGCCAAGCGGCAGCTCACCTGGCTGCGGCGCAACAAGGCCATCCATTGGATTTTCTGGGGCAGGGAGCCGAATTTCCCCGCCGCCTTACAGGATGCGACAGAATATCTCACCGCCTGTGGATTAGGATAAGCCCAGGCGGATGCACGGGTATCCGCTGTGAAAAGAAAGAAAGGAAGCGGAACTCATGCCAACCAATCACAATTATCAGGACACTTTTTTGACCCAGGCCCAGCGCCGGCGCGCCCCCGTCACCGTCTATCTCATCAACGGCTTTCAGATGCGGGGGGTGGTGGCAGCCTTCGACAGCTTCGTGGTGCTGCTGGAGGTGGAGGGCCGGTGCCAGATGATCTATAAGCACGCCATCTCCACCGTGGCGCCGTTGCAGCCCATGGAGATGACGCCGTAAAGGAGCGGCCATGAAATCTTCCTCCCCCATTGTGAAAATCCTGTCTGTGGCGCTGCTGCTGGCGGTGGTGGTCTACTTCGCCGCCCAGCTCAACGCCTACTTTGCCGACCCCATGGTCACCACCCCGGTGTATCGCATGGCGAAGGAGGATGCCATCTCTGTCAGCGGCTACGTGGTCCGGAGCGAGGAGACCTTCTCCTCCCCCTCCGGCACGTTGTCCCACCGCCGCAGCGAGGGGGCCAGGGTGGGCGCCGGCCAGGTTCTGGCCACGGTGTACCCCGACCGGGCCGCCCTTGACCGGGCCCAGGCCCTGGACGACATGGAGCAACGCATGGAGCAGCTCCAGTTCGCCCTGACCGCCTTTCTGGACCCCGACGCCGCCCTGAAGCTGGACGGCGACATTGCCCGGGAGGTGATCGCCCTGCGGCGGGAGACGGCGGATGGCGACTACGGCGCCGCCACCCCCCTGGCCGCCACGCTGAAATCTGCCGTCATGAAGCGGGACACCCGCTTTGAAAGCCGTGAGCAGGTGGAGCAGGCCATCGCCGCGCTGCAAAACGATATCAACGCCGCCCGGGCCAATCTCTCCGCCGCCCAGGACGTTACCGCCCCTTACAGCGGCACCTATTCCGGCGTGTGCGACGGCTACGAGACGGTGCTGACCCCCGACTGGGTGGCCACAGCCACCGTGGCCTCCCTGGACGCCCTCCGCCCCACCGCTGAGCGGGGCAACGTGGGCAAGCTGATCCGCGGCGACACCTGGTATTACGTGGCCGCCGTCACCGACGAGGAGGCGGCGCTGCTGGAAAAGCGCACCGCCGTCACCCTCCGCTTTGCCAAGGGCATGGAGCAGGACGTGACCATGACGGTGGCCCGGCTGGGCCCCGATGAGGGCGGCCGCCGCCTGCTGGTGCTGCAATGCGACCGCCTGATCGCCCAGACCACCCTCCTGCGCCACCAGGCCGCCGAGGTGGTGCTGCAGGGCTACGAGGGCCTGCGCATCCCCGCCAACGCCCTGCGCCTGGGCGAGGACGGCACCCCCGGCGTCTACTGCGTGGTGGGTGCGGTGGCCCGGTTCAAGGCCGTGGAGGTGGTGTATCAGGGCGAAGGCTACGCCCTGGTGCGGCCCGGTGCGGGGGCCACAGGCGCTGAGGTGCTGCGCCTGAGCGACCAGGTCATCGCCACCGCCGGGGAGCTGTTTGACGGCAAGGTTATCGGATGATTGAGGAAAGGAAGTGGCGCTATGTCCATTTCGGAGAATATCGCTGCCGTCCGTGACGGCATCGCCGCCGCCTGCCGCTCAGCAGGCCGTGACCCCCGGGAGATCACCCTTGTGGGGGCCAGCAAGATGAATGACGCCTCCCGCTGCCGCCAGGCCATTGCCGCCGGCATCGACGCCCTGGGGGAGAACCGGGTCCAGGAGCTGACGGAGAAGTGGGAGGAACACGCCTACGACGGCGCCCCCCTCCACTTCATCGGCCACCTGCAGCGCAACAAGGTGCGCCAGGTGGTGGGCAAGGCGGCGCTGATCCAGTCGGCGTCGTCGGAGGCGCTGCTGCTGGAGATCGAAAAGCGGGCCGCCGCCCTGGGCATCCGCCAACAGGTGCTGCTGGAGGTGAATATCGGCGGCGAGGCCGCCAAGTCCGGCTTTGCCCCCGAGGCGCTGGAGGGCGCTGCCGCCGCGGCGCTCAGCCTGCCCCATGTGGCGGTGCTGGGGCTGATGACCATACCGCCCGCTGCGGTGGCGCCGGGGCAAAACGTCCCCTATTTTGAGAAAATGTATCGCCTTTATGTTGACACAAATCGAAATATGTTCCATAATGAAATGAAGTATTTATCCATGGGTATGTCGGGGGATTACGCCGACGCCATCCGCTGCGGCAGCAATATGGTGCGTGTGGGCACGGCCATCTTCGGTGCGCGGCACTATGAGATTTGATGGGAGGGACGCACAATGAGCCTGATGGACGAGCTGAAAAAGATCATCCACCCCTATGATGACGAGGATTACGAATACGACGACGAGCCGCTGGACGAGGACGAGCGCGCCGACGCCCGCCCCGCCTTTGACGACCGCCGTGACGACCGCCGTGACGACCGGAAGGCCGACGACCGCCGCAGCAGCAAGGTGGTGAACATCCACGCCACCGCCGCGCTGAAGGTGGTGCTGGTGAAGCCCGAGCGGTTTGAGAACGCCAGCGAGATCGCTGACCATCTCCGGGAAAAGCGCACCGTGGTGCTGAACCTGGAGTCCACCAACAAGGACGTGGCCCGGCGGCTGCTGGACTTCCTCTCCGGCGTGGCCTATGCCGGAGAGGGCAAGATCAAGAAGGTCTCCGCCAACACCTACATCATCACGCCTTACAGCGTGGATATCATGGGCGATCTCATCGACGAGCTGGAGAGCAGCGGTCTGTATCTGTAATATTTAGCAGGAGGAAAAAACCATGTTCACACCCCAGGAAGTATCCGATAAAGTATTCCCCAAGGCGTCCGGCTTCGGCGGCGGGTATCAGATGTCCGCCGTGGACGAGTTTCTGGACGCGCTGACGGAGGACTATACCTCTTTATATAAGGAAAACGTCACCCTGAAGACCAAGCTGAAGGTGCTGGCGGAAAAGGTGGAGGAATATCGCGTCACCGAGGACTCCATGCGCGCCACCCTTCTCACGGCCCAGCGCATGGCCGACAAGATGGTGAAGGAGGCCGAGCGGGAGCGGGACACCATCGTGGCCAAGGCCCGCCACGACGCCGCCGACGAGATCGCCAAGCTGGACGCCGAGACGGAGGTGTACCGCCGCCGCCTGGTGCAGGCCCAGGATAATCTCACCCGCTTCATCGCCCAGAGCCGGGGCGTCATCGCCCAGCAGGAGGCGTATCTCAGCCAGCTGCCCCAGACCACGGCCACCGAGGCCACCGCTGCCGGGAAGATGGCCGCCACGCCTCCCGCCCCTGCCGCCCCCACCATCGAGACGCCCCTCATTGAGCCCACGCCGGCAGTGGATGTTGTCCCGGAGGAAGTGCCGGCGGTGGAGGCAGCGCCTGCGGCGGAGGAGAAGGAGTCCTTCCCCAGCGACTTCAAGCTGAGCCTGGACGAGCTGAAGTTCGGCCGCAATTACGGCAACAATAAGTGACCCATGAGCGAGAAACCCATCGTCGCCCTGCTGTACGACTTTGACAAAACCCTCTGCACCACCGATATGGAGGACTATACCTTCATCCCCGGCCTGGGGCTGACGCCCCGGGAGTTCTGGGCCATTGCCAACGACTTCGGCCGGGAGAACCGGATGGACGGCCTGCTGGCCTATATGTACACCATGATCTGGCAGTGCCGGGAGAAGGGCATCCCCCTGACCCGGGACTATCTGGTGCGCTGCGGCCACGCGGTGGAGCTGTTCCCCGGGGTGGAGGCGTGGTTCGGCCACATCAACGCCCTGGGCGATACCTTAGGCGTGGCGGTGGAGCATTACGTCCTCTCCTCGGGATTGAAGGAGATCATCGAGGGCACCGCCATCGGCGATAAGTTCCGGGAGATCTACGCCTGCGAGTTCTTTTATGACGCCGCCGGCCTGGCCGCCTGGCCCAAGCTGGACGTGAATTTCACCAACAAGACCCAGTTCGTCTACCGCATCAACAAAGGCGTGCTGAACGTGGCGGAGGATAAGCAGCTCAACGCCTCCATGCCCGACGACAGCAAGCGGGTGCCCTTCACCAACATGATCTACATCGGCGACGGCCTCAGCGACGTGCCCTGCATGAAGATGATGCAGGCCTACGGCGGCCACTCCATCGCCGTCTACCAGGATAGCAACCGCGCCGCCGTGGAGGAGCTGCTGCGCCGGGGCCGGGTGGACTTCATCTTCCCCGCCGACTACCGCCCCGGCGGCGAGCTGATGCAGACCGTGGGCAACATCATCCGCAAAATGGCCATCGCCGACGCCCTGGCCGCGGAGAACGCCGCCCAGATGAAGGCCATCGGCCACCGGGAGGTCCCCTTCCAGCAGAGCCTGTTCGAATAAAGCACAGCGAGTATTTGCATAAAGAAAAAGCAGCCGCAAGGCTGCTTTTTTCGCGCCTCCCCCGCCTTCTCCTTGGGGAGAAGGTGTCAGCGAAGCTGACGGATGAGGGGGCGATGGCGCAGCAGGGCCGGATGAATGGCAAGCGGCACCGTCTCCCTCCGTAGGGGCGGGGCTCTGCTCCGCCCTACCCCGCCACCAACACCCGACAAGGTTGGATAAATACAACAAGGCAACGACACCCCTCCGTAGGGCGGGACCTGCGTGTCCCGCCGACCCCGGCGGCGATGACCGCCACGAAGAGTATAATAAAACCCCAAAAAAAGGAGGCGGGCCCACGGCCCGCCTCCTTTCGGCGATACTATCATCCCATGTTGATCCCGGCAGCGCCTCGTTTACTCCGCCCGTCTGCGGCGGGTGACCACAGGCAGCGCCAGGGCGCTACACAGCACCAGCACGCTCCACAGCACCACGCCGTGATCGCCGGTGGCGGCGGAGTTCACGGGCCCATCGGCGGCGGGGGTCCACAGCGGGGTATCCTGGTAGGCGATGACGTAGGTGGAGAACCGGTCGGTGGCGGCGGTAAGCACGTTGCCGCTGCGGGTGGTGGGCAGGGCCATGGCCACGCCGTCATGGACGCGCACCAGGGTAAACGTGCGGCGGAAGCCCGTGGGGGCGTTGCGCAGCGCATCCGGGATGGTCACGGAGACGGTGACGCTTTCATTCAGCTCCGTCAGGGCCTGGGCGGCGCCGTCTCCCTCCCGGCAATAGAAGCGCAGGGCCATATACTGCCCCATCTGCAGCCCGGCGCTGGCTCTGCGCAGGTCCGCCAGGGCGTTGACCTCGGCGCCGGAGAGCTGGGCGTAGGTCCTGCTCTCAGCCTGGAGGTAGAAGAGGAGCGACGGGCTCGCGTAATAGCTGTCCTCCCCCAGCAGGGCCAGGGCCTTGGCGGGGGTGATGGCGCTGACGGCTGCGGCGGGAGCGCCGGGGACGGAAACCGTGTCGGTGACGATGGGCTTGCCCCACGCATCCTCCCGTGTCTCCTTCCGGCTCTCGGCGGCGGACAGGGTCCAGGTGATGTCATGGGTGCCCTCAAAGCGCCCGCAGCCGGTGACGGTGATGGTGTGGGTGCCGAAGGCGGCGGAGGTAAGCTGGCCGGACAGGGTGTAGTCCTTGCCCTGGGTCAGCACCAGCTCGTCGGCCTTCACGGTGACGGCAGGCCCCACAGCCTTGGTGCCGTCACCGGTGAGGGCGTCGGCGGACAGGGTGACGGTGAGGAACCGGGCGGGCCAGTAGGTGACGGGGCCGAACTCGCTCTCCATCAGGGAGGCGCCGTTCTTACGGATCTCCACACAGAGATACCAGCCCAGATCCTCCTGGGTGATGGTGTAGGAGGCGCTTTCCGCGCCGGAGATGGGCGTCTCCTCCCGCACCATGCCCAATTCCTCCGACGCCTTTGCGTGGTACCAGCGGTAGGTGAGGCCCGGGGCGTCCTCCGGCTCGGGGGTGACGGTGATGGTCTCGCCTACGTAGTCGTAGCCCGCCTTGCTGACGCTGTAAAGGCCGGTGGTGTAGGTGAGCTTGGCGGTGGCTTCGGTGTGGTTGCCGTCGCCTGCTGTCCGGGTGTAAATATCGTAGGTGGTGGCGGCGTCCAGACCGCTGAATGCCACCAGGCCGTCCTCATCCGGGGCCGCGGCGGCGCTCCAATCGGGCTCCTGTCCCTGGGGCGCGATGACATAGACCTGTCCTTCTTTTCCCTCGATGCCCACGGTGTAGAACTGCCGCTCTTCGCCCTGGCCTTCCGTGCTGCCGGGCATGCTCCAGCGCAGCTCCGGTGCCGTCGCCTGTCCGGGGGCCTTGGCGATGGTAACGCTTATATCCTCCAGGGCCAGGGTGCCGGGGTGGGTGCTGTTGCCCTCATACCGGGCGTGAACGGTGTAGTCTCCGGCGTCGGTGGCGGTGGCAACGGTCTCCGTCCAGGTGGTGCCGTCCAGGCTGTACCGGATGGCGTAGCCCGGCAGGGCCTCCTTGGGCGGATTCACCAGCGCCAGGGCCTGCCCGGTGTACATCAGGTTCTCCCGGGCGGTGGGCCGTTGATTGTCCGCCGCAGTTTCCGCCACCACGGCGTACAGCTCCATGGCGTCCAGAGTGCCCCAACCGCCGGGCTGGATGGCGATGGTCATGGTGGGGTACACGGCGGTTTCCCGGGTCAGGGTGAAGGTGACGGTGCTCTCCTGCCACGCCGCCCAGCCCGTCAGCGCCGTATCGGTGCCGGTGGCAAGGGTGGCGCTGCCGTCGGTGACGGACAGCCTGACGGCCTCGCCGCTGTTGCCCTGGGCCTTCACGGCGAAGGTGTAGGTGCCCTCCGGCAGGGTGACGCCCGCCCCCTGGGGGCCTTTGTAGATAACGGTGCCGGTGCCGCCGTTTTTCAGATACCAGTGGACGGCGTGGGCGCCCTCAAAGGGATCGTCCGTGGTAATGGCGGCGTTTTGCAGGGTGAAGCGGCCGCTGCCGCCCTCAAAGCTGGCGTCGTCGCCGGTGAGGAGGTTCACGTGCTTCACCGTGACGGTGCAGGTGACGGGAGCGGAGGTAAGGCCCTTGTAGTCGCCGTCCTCCGCCGTGCGGCTGAGGGTCACCGTGCCGTGTACGGTGCAGCTCTGTCCGCCCTTGGCGTCGGCCAGGGCCGCCACGTCATCGGCATTCCACACCACCGTCTCCGCCACAGGCTCCTGGCTGTCGGAGTAGGTGACGGCCAGGGTGCCGGGCAGGGTGACGGCCTGGCCCTCGGTGACGGTGAGGACGGGCGCCTCCACGCTCTCCACCGACAGCAGGGTGTTCACCGCGCCGGTTTCCACGTATTTGAACACCTTCAGCGACCGGAGCATCACGCCGTCGGGGCCGAAGAAGGCCTGGTTGTCCACGGCGCTGCCGCCGTACCACTTGCCCGCGTCGTTGGGGTCGTATTCGCTGGCGTAGCTGGCCGCCCAGCCGACGCCGTTTTGCTCCCACAGGGCGCTGTTGGCCTTGCGCTTGTCCGCCAGATCGTCGCCGGTGAGGCCGGTGGTGTCCCCCACGGTGACCCAGGCGCCCTCCCAGTAGAACACGCCCAGGCCCTTGCCGCCGGACACGTTGTTGACGGCGTTCATCACCTCGCGGACCTCGGTGGCCTGCCCCTGGGGGGTGAAGGGCCACAGCAGGTTGTCACCCACGTTGTTGCCCAGGCGGCTCACGGTGTTGTCAAAGCCGTCGGAGTCGTCCAGGGTGTAGGCGTAGGAGGTCTCCGCCACCATGGCGTACTTGCCGTAGGTGGTGGCGGCGTAGTCCAGCACGGCGGTGAGATTGGTGAGGCTGCCGTGCCAGTAGGGGTAATAGGAGGTGGCAAACACGTCGTAATCCACGTTGTTCTCATGGAGCTTGTCCGCCAGACCCTTCATGGCGGCGGTCTTCTCCGGATTGGTGAAATGCACTGCCACCAGCACGTCTTTGTCAAAGGCCCGGACGGCGGCCGCACCGGCGTTGTAGATCTTGGCCATGTTGGCCCAGGTACTCTCGCCGCAGATGGATTGGGTGGTCTCGTTGCCGATCTGCACCATGCCCACGTCCGCCCCGGCGTTCTTAATGGCGGTCAGGGCGTCGGCGGTAAAGGTCTGCACCGCCTGGGCCTTCTGGTCAACGGTCATGTTGGCCCAGGCCTTGGGGGTCTTCTGCTTGCCGGGGTCGGCCCAGAAGTCGGAGTAGTGGAAGTCCACCAGCAGCTTCATGCCGTTGTCCGCGGCCCGCTTGCCAATGGCGGCGGCCTTGGCCACGTCGTTGTTGCCGCCGCCGTAGCCCATGCCCTGGCTGTCGTAGGGGTTGTTCCACACCCGGACCCGGATGTAATTCACCCCGTTATCCGCCAGAATCTTGAAGAGGTCGCCCTCGACGCCGTTTTCATCGTAGAATTTCACGCCGCTCTGCTCCAGCGCCAGCACCGAGGACACGTCCATGCCCCGGATGAAACCGCTGTTTTGGAACTTGATGCGGCTCACGTTCAAATTGTCCTCCACGGCGGCAGGGGCCGCGGTGACGGTGACGGTGGCGTAAGTGATGGCCACCTGGGTGTCGCCCTGCTTCAGCTCCGCCGCCAGATAATAGGTGCCCTCGCTGGGCACGGTGAGGCCGCAGGTCAGGGTCTTGCCGCTGCCGTTGTCGTTGGACAGCACGCCGTCGGTGTTGCCGTCCTGGTGTTCGTTCCAGCTATCCAGCCACCACCACAGGGAATACCCCTCCGGCACGGCGCCGGCCGCCGCGCCGCCGCTCACCCATTGGGCGGTAAAGGAGAGGGTGTCCCCCGCCTCGGCGGAAACAGTGCCGGGGGTGACGTAAAGGCCGTCGGTAGGGGTGGCCTGGCCGGACTGCTTCACCAGACGCAGTTCGTCCAGATCGCCCCAACCGCCGTCGGACAGGTTCAGCCGCACGCCCACGGTGTAATCGCCGTCGGCGGTGACGGTAAAGCCGTCGCTGACGCCGTCCCATGTGCCCCAGCCGGTGGGGGTGACGGCCTTGCCGTCCATGGTGCCGATGAAGCCCTGCACCGTGGCGCTGGCGCCCTGGTTCCGGAAGGACAGAGTGTAGCTGCCCGCCGTCAGGGTCACGGTCTGGGAAATGGTCATCACCTGGGCGCTCTCCGACCAGTAATGAAAAGCATACGTGCCCTCGTATGCCGCATCAGAGGACCATTTTGCGGTAACGGTTTCCTGCGTGCCCCAATTTTCCGGAACGACAGACCAGGAATGATCCTCCCAGAAATCCGTCTCAAAGCTGCCGTTGGTCAGCAGGTTGTCGTCCTGGGCGAAGGTGACCCTGGGCATGATGGAAAACACCATCACCACCGCCAGGGCCGTCGCCAGCCATTTTTGCCATCCTCGTTTCATGGGCGTTCCTCTTTTCTCGCTGTGATTTGCGCCATTTCCTTTTGTGGATTCCCCACAAAAATCAGCACTTTATTATACCACGTATTTGTGTAATCGAACAAAACAAAAAAAGAAAAATCCGCCGAAAATTCGGCGGATTTTTTGGCGAAATAATAGAAATTATCCCTCGTACAGCCCGGCGAATTCCTCCAGCATCTCCCGGATGGGGATGTGCTGGGGGCAGTTTTTCTCGCACAGCCCGCAGTGGAGGCACTCCGACGCCTTGCCGTGGTTCATGGCGTAGCGCTGGTAGTACATGTTGGTCTTGCCGCCGGTGACGGCGTGGAGGTTCAAAAGGCCAAAATAGTCGGGAATGGCGATGTTCATGGGGCACACCTCCATGCAGTAGCGGCAGCCGGTGCAGCTTACCCGGATGGCCTTTTTCAGCTCCCCGGCGATGCTGCGGGCCAAGGCCTGCTCCCCTTCGTCCAGAGGGCGGAAGTCCTGCATATAGCCGGTGTTGTCGGTAAGCTGGTCAAGGTCGCTCATGCCGCTGAGCACCACCTTCACCCCCGGCAGGGAGGCGGCGTACCGCACCGCCAGGCTGGCGGGGGAGGGGCCGCCCTCCCCGTAATGGCGACGGAAGAGGTCCATGGCGCTCTCCGGCAGCCGGGCCAGCTGTCCGCCCTTCACCGGCTCCATGACGATGACCTCCTTGCCATGGCGCAGGGCGGTGTCGTAGCACCGGCCCGACTGGGCCACGGCCCCGTCCCAGTCCAGATAGTTGATCTGAAGCTGCACCACGTCCACCTCCGGGTGGTCGGTGAGGATGCGGTCCAGGGTGTCGGCGTCGTCGTGGAAGGAAAAGCCGATGTTTTTGGCCAGCCCCTGCTCCTTCAGGCGGCGCAGGAAGGCGAAGCCGCCGAATTTCTCCGTGTTGGGGTACCGGTCCCGGCCCAGATTGTGCAGCAGATACACGTCGAAGTAGTCCACGCCGCAGCGTTCACGCTGGGTGTCGAAAAACCGCTGGTAGTCCTCGGCTCCCTTCACCTGCAAAATGGGCATCTTGTCCGCCAGCAGAAAGCTGTCCCGGGGATAGCGCGCCACCAGAGCCTGCCGCAGCGCCGTCTCCGAGCAGCCCTCGTGATAGGGATAGGCGGTGTCGAAGTACCGGAAGCCCCGCTCCATAAACGTGTCCACCATCCGCTCCACCTGATCGTGGTCAATGGAGGCGGGGTCGTCCCGGTTGATTAGGGGCAGGCGCATGGCGCCGAAGCCCAGCTTCTTGTCCAATACAATAGACATGGTATTGTCTCCTTTGCCGAATTTACCATAGCATACACGAAACCGGGCCGGATTTCCACCATTAGACGCAAAAAGGCGAAAACTCGCCCAAAAGGCGCCCTCTCATGCGAGCAACGGTGACGCCGCTCTCCGGCAGGGGAGAGAAGTGTTGAAAAAACAGTAGAAAACAGGGAAAAGGGTGTGTTTTTCCGTAGCAAATCCCGGTGTTTTGGCGTATGCTTCTGGCCGATATGAACCTGAAAGGGGGAGGAAGGGCGTGGCGGAGGTAAAAGCCAGCCTGACAGAGCGAGACCGGCGCTTTTTGGAGCGCAGCCTCAACGGCACCATGTGGAAGGTGGTGCTGGCGGTAGGCACACCGCTGGCGCTGTACCAGGGGTTGAACATGGTCTTCACCATCCTGGACACCATGATGGCCGCCCACATCAGCGAGGAGTCGGTGTCGGCGGTGGCGTATCTGTCCCAGATTAATTTGCTGCTGTCCGCCCTGGGAGGCGGCCTGGCGGTGGGCGCCGGCATCCAGATCAGCCTGGCCTACGGCCAGGGGGACTTGGCCCTGGTGCGCCGCCGGGTCAGCAGCCTGTACGTCATCTGCCTGGCGGCAGGGCTGGTGATGCTGCTGGCCATCCTGCCCTTCACCGACGGCTTTCTCCGCCTGGCGGGCACGCCGGAGGAGCTGATCGCCGTAGGCCGGCCCTACTTCGCGGTGGAGCTGCTGGTGATGGTGGTGAGGTTTCTCAACAACGTCTACATCGCCGTGGAGCGGGCCCGGGGCAACTCCCGCCGCATCATGAATCTGAACTTCCTGGTCATCGCCGTGAAGCTGTCGCTGACGGCCCTGTTCGTCTATGTGCTGGAGGGGGATCTGGTGATGATCGCGGTAGCGTCCCTGGCGTCCCAGCTGGCCATGTTCGCCTTCGGGGTGAAAAACAGCGTCGCCTCCGGCGACGGCGCCTTCAGCTTCTCCCCCGCCGCCGTGACCATGGACAGGCGCACCGTCAGGCCCATGCTGCTCCAGTCGGCGCCGGTCATTGCGGAAAAGGCCCTGTTCGCCTTCGGCAAAACGGTGGTCAACGCCATGAGCACCGTCTACGGCCCCACCCTGGTGGGGGCCATGGGGGTGTCCAACAACCTGGGCGGCGTCACCACCAACCCCCAAAACGGCTTCCAGGAGGGCACGGCGGCCATCATCAGCCAGAATTACGGCGCAGGACGGTATGAGCGGGTGCTGAAGGCGTTTTACGCCGCGCTGGTCATCAACGTCATCATCGGCGGCGTGGTGTCGTCCTTGGAGCTGTGGCAGCTTGACGTGCTGGCCCGGCTGTTCGACAGCGGCAGCCCGGCCTTCCACCGGGAGATCGTCACCGTCTACCGCTACGAGGCCCTGGGGGCGGTGCCCCTGGGGGTGAACGCGGCGGTGCTGGCGCTGCTGTACGGCCTGGGCAAAACCCGGCTGACGCTGCTGCTGAACTTCGCCCGTGTGTTCGTGTTCCGCATCCCCGTGTTCTGGCTGCTGCAGCACTGCACCACCCTGGGCGAGGCCAGCGCCGGCGTGGTGATGCTGGTGAGCAATCTGTCCTCCGGCGTAATGGCGGCGGTGGTCAGCATAGCGGTAATCCGGCGGTATAAAAAGCAATACGGCCTCACCGCCGCCGGCAAAAAGGACCCGCCGCAGGGGGAAACACCGGCCCGGGAGGAAATCCCGGAGGACACTCCGGAGGAAATCCAGGAGTCCGACCGGGAGACCACCCCCGGCGACAAGCAGTAAAAAAAACCGCCCACAGGGCGGTTTTTTACGTGCCAAAGGCACACATCACTGAAAACGCCGTCCTCGCCTTCTCCTTGGGGAGAAGGTGGCACGGCCGCAGGCCGTGACGGATGAGGGGGCGATAACCGGCAGCTTTCCGAAATATTGCCCCCTCATTCCCCCCAGTGTGCGCACTGGGGTACCTTCCCCCCGAGGGGGAAGGCTGCGCAAAGTTTTATCTATTCGTCCCCGCCTTCCCCTTGGGG
>JAFPXK010000020.1 GCA_017412585.1 Oscillospiraceae bacterium | reverse complement strand
CGGGCACAGCCCCCCAAGGGGAAGGCAGGGACGAATAGATAAAACTTTTCACAGCCTTCCCCCTCGGGGGGAAGGTGGCCCGGCCGCAGGCCGTGACGGATGAGGGGGCGATGATGCAGCGACTTACGGTAGGCGGACGGTCGTCGTCCTGTCCGTAGGGGCGATTCACGAATCGCCCGTTGCCCGGCGGCGGGATTGAAAAACGGCATCGTTGGTTGATGGCGGCTGCCGTTTGCCATTCATCCACCCCCGGCGGTGGGGGCAACCCGGCTGCGGGCCGCCGAGTCGTCGGCCCCAACGCATGGACAGGCCTTACCCCACGGGGGGCTGTGCCCGAAGCGCCCCGGCGGTGGCCGTTACCTGCCTTGCGGGCGCGTCATGAAGCGCCCCTACGGACAGGACGACGACCGTCCACCTACCGTAAGTCGCTGCATCATCGCCCCCTCATCCGTCACGGCCTGCGGCCGTGCCACCTTCCCCCCGAGGGGGAAGGCTGTGAAAAGTTTTATCTATTCGTCCCTGCCTTCCCCTTGGGGGGCTGTGCCCGAAGCGCCGCCGGCGGCGGATAAAGCGAGGGCACAGCCAGGCAGCGGCCCGGTTGCCATGGCCCAACGGGCCTGGGAACCGGATGCCGCAACGTGGGCAAGAGGTGGCCCGCAGGGCCGGATGAGGGGGCGGTTTACGCACCACCTTCCTTTATAAGAAAGGAGCCATTCCATGGCAAAGAAGAAATCCAACGAGGAAAAAGCGGTCCGCCACATGGCCGACCCCAACGTGATGGGGCTGCGGGGCGCCACCGTGCGCCAACCCATTACCGAGACGCTGGACGCCAACTATATGCCCTACGCCATGTCGGTGATCGTCAGCCGGGCCATTCCGGAGATCGACGGCTTCAAGCCCGCCCACCGCAAGCTGCTGTACACCATGTACAAGATGGGCCTGCTCACCGGCAGCCGCACCAAGTCCGCCAACATCGTGGGCCAGACCATGCGCCTCAACCCCCACGGCGACGCCGCCATTTACGACACCATGGTGCGCCTTTCCAAGGGCCACGAGGCGCTGCTGCACCCCTTTGTGGACTCCAAGGGCAACTTCGGCAAGGTCTATTCCCGGGATATGGCCTACGCCGCCAGCCGCTACACCGAGGCCAAGCTCGCCCCCATCTGCGCCGAGCTGTTCCGGGACCTGGACAACGACGCCGTGGACTTTGTGGAGAACTACGACAACACCATGCTGGAGCCGGCCCTGCTGCCTACCACCTTCCCCAACGTGCTGGTCAGCGCCAACCAGGGCATCGCCGTGGGCATGGCCTCCCAGATCTGCGGCTTTAATCTGGGCGAGGTGTGCGACACCGCCATCGCCCTGCTGAAAAACCCCTCCCACGACATCACCCAGACCCTCATCGCCCCCGACTTCCCCACCGGCGGCGAGCTGATCTGCGACACGGACGTCCTGGGGGAGATCTACCGCACCGGCCGGGGCGGCCTGAAGGTCCGCTCCCGGTACCGCTACGACAAGGCGGAGAACACCGTCGAGGTCTACCAGATCCCCTATTCCACCTCCATCGAGGCCATTCTGGACAAGGTGGCGGAGCTGGTGAAGGCGGGGAAGGTGAAGGAAATCAACGACATGCGGGACGAGTCCGACCTCAGCGGCCTGAAGCTGGCCATTGAGCTGAAGCGGGGCGTGGACCCGGACAAGCTGATGGCCAAGCTGTTCCGCCTGACCCCCTTGCAGGACACGGTGAGCTGCAACTTCAACATCCTCATCGCCGGGTCCCCCCGGGTCATGGGCGTGGGCGAGATTCTGGAGGAGTGGACGGCCTGGCGCATGGAGTGCGTGAAGCGGCGGGTGTTCCACGTGCTGGGGAAGAAGAGGGATAAGCTCCACCTGCTGAAGGGCCTGCAGCGCATCCTGCTGGACATCGACAGGGCCATCGCCATCATCCGGGAGACGGAGGAGGAGGCGGAGGTCATCCCCAACCTGATGATCGGCTTCGGCATCGACCAGGTGCAGGCCGAGTACGTGGCGGAAATCAAGCTGCGGAACATCAACAAGGAATACATCTTAAAGCGCACCGCCGAGACCGCCGCCCTGGAGGATGAGATCGCCGACCTGGAGGACACCCTCGCCAAGCCGCAGCGCATCCGCCGCATCATCATCGACGAGCTCACTGACGTGCGGAAGAAGTACGCCGTGCCCCGCCGCACGGAGGTGGTGTTCAGCCACGAGGTAGAGGAGACGGAGGAGGAAGAGGCCGTGGAGGCCAGCCCCGTCACCGTTTTCCTCAGCCGGGAGGGCTATTTCAAGAAGATCAGCCCCCAGTCCCTGCGGATGTCCGGCGAGCAGAAGTACAAGGAGGGCGACAGCCTGCGCCAGACCTTCGAGACCGACACCGCCGCCGAGGTGATTTTCTTTACCGACCATCAGCAGTGCTACAAGGCCCGGGTGGGGGATTTCTCCGACGCCAAGGCCAGCGTGCTGGGCGATTATCTGCCTGCCAAGCTGAATATGGACGAGGGGGAGAACGTGGTCTACATGTGCCTCAGCGGCGATTACAGCGGCCACGTCCTGTTCTTCTTTGCCGACGGCAAGGTGGCCAAGGTGCCCCTGCAGTCCTACGCCACCGCCTCCAACCGCCGCCGCCTCACCGGGGCCTACAGCGACAAGGGGGAGCTGGTGGATATCCGCTTCCTTGCCGCCGAAGAGGAGCTGGCCCTCGTCACCGACGAGCAGCGCTGCCTGCTGGTCCACACCGCCACACTGACGCCCAAGGCCACCCGCACCACCCAGGGCGTGAAGGTGATGACCATCAAGCCCAAGCACCGCCTGGAGCGGGTGGCCACGCTGCAGGAGCTGCCCATCGCCAACCTGGGCCGCTACCGCACCCGCACCCTGCCCGCCGCCGGCGCCCTGCTGCGGGGCGAGGACCTGGGTCAGCAGCAGATGACGCTGCTGTAATGCGGCCGCGTCATTGCGATAAGGCGATGTCAGGCTAAGCCCTTTCGGGAAAGGAGCGCCCTTTTGAAAAAGATTTTGACACAATATGGCATCATCACCCTGGCCTGCGCCGTGTACGCCCTGGCCTTCAACTGGTGCTTTCAGGCCAACACCCTGAACGTGGGCGGCTTCACCGGCGCAGCCCAGATCATCCATTACTTTTTCCCCCGGCTGCCGGTGGGCACGGTGACGCTGGTGCTGAACGTGCCGCTGTTTCTGCTGGGCTGGCGGAACATCGGGCCGAAGCTGCTGGTGGCGTCGCTATACGCCACGGCGGTGAGCT
Source organism: Oscillospiraceae bacterium (assembly GCA_017412585.1). GTDB lineage: Bacteria > Bacillota > Clostridia > Oscillospirales > Oscillospiraceae > Vescimonas. Next base: position 1,728 of record JAFPXK010000020.1, on the reverse strand, counting down.
CGGTGATGATCGACGTGCTGGCCCGGTTCCACACCTTCGCCCCCATGGACCCCATTCTGGCGGTGCTGTACGGCGGCGTGCTGATGGGGGCGGCCTGCGGCGCCATGATGCTGCAAAGCGCCACCACCGGCGGCACGGAGCTGGCGGCGCGGCTTTTGAAGCTGCGGTTTGAGCGGGTGAGCATCGGCAAGCTGTGCCTGGTCATCGACGTGACCATCACGCTGCTGTACGCCCTGATTTTCCGGGACCTGACCCGGGCGCTGTACGGCACCGTGGCCATGTATTTCATCTCCATTATGATGGATAAAATGGTCTACGGCGGCAACGCCGCCAAGGTGGCCATCATCATCAGCCCGGCTTACGAGGCCATCACCCGCGGCCTCCTGGAGCTGGACCGGGGCGTGACGCTGCTCCACGGCACCGGGGGCTTTTCCGGGGAGGATAAGCAGGTGATCCTCTGTGCCTTCTCCCGGGGGCAGATCGTCACCGTGAAGCGGCTGGTGCGGGAGATGGACAAGGACGCCTTTATGATCGTGTACGACGCCCACGAGATTCTGGGCGAGGGCTTCGGCGTGTACACGCCGGGGGGACTATGAGAAAGGAGGGGCCTATGCGCAAGGGCTTCATTTTCCTTATGGCGGCGGCCCTGGCCGTCACCCTCTCCGGCTGCGGCTTTCTGCACCGGTCTTACAGCAGCGTGTCGCCCCACAGCGCCACCTATTACGAGAGCGAGGACCGGTCGGTGCTGCGGGCGGAGAGCTACCAGGATCTGGTGAACGATTTGCTGCTGCTGGTGGGGGGCCACGGGGAGAGCGGCACCATACTCTACTATCCCAACGGCGGCCTCACCGGCAGCGAGGCGGCGGAGCGGGCCTGCGCCGAGGTGCAGCACGAGACGCCTCTGGGGGCCTACGCCGTGGACTACATGACCTACACCGTGGACGAGGACAAGGGCGCCTTCAGCCAGGTGGCGGTGGAAATCGCCTACCGCCGCACGGCGGAGCAGGTGGCCGCCATGGTGCACGCCACCAGCGTGTCCGCCCTGGAGGACCTGCTCACCGCCACGGCGGAAAACGGCGGCGACACCCTGGTGCTGCAGCTTGGGTACTTCCGGGACCAGAGCCGGGACGTGCTGGACACGGTGGCCCGGGTGCAGGAAAGCCTGGGCGTGGCGCCGGAGACCTGGCAGGTCCATTTCTATCCCAACGCGGAGCACGCGGGGATCATCGAGATCCTGCTGACGGCGGAGGAGCCCACGGAGACCGGAGAAACGGCGGAAACGCCGGAAGCGGCCATCGCCCCGGAGGGAACGGCGCCGGAAGTTTTACCGTAAAATAGTAAATTCGGGGTTGACAACAGCGCTGCGATACGCTATAATCAATTCCGTTCCGCGGGCGTAGCTCATCTGGTAGAGCGCGACCTTGCCAAGGTCGAGGTAGCGAGTTCGAGCCTCGTCGCCCGCTCCAACACCAAACACCACCCTTGGGGTGGTGTTTTTGTTTTGGAGATAACGGGCGGCGAGGCGAGAAAAGGCCGGTCGGGCGTTAGCCCGATTGCAACATGCCGGTGGCATGTTTCCAAGGCCGCGTGCGTGTAGGCGGCGGCAGCCGCCGAGCGAGCCGAGGAGCCCGCCGTTTCGATGATTGCCCCTTCGGGTGTCCAGTATTTTTTTACGCGGCGACGCGGCGAGAACAGGCCGGTCCCGGCGTCAGCCGGGATGGCAACATG
>JAFPXK010000019.1 GCA_017412585.1 Oscillospiraceae bacterium | reverse complement strand
GGAAGGGGCTGGTCTTGTTGGCGTCCAGCCACACAGCGTTGCCGGCGGTCTTGCCCATCTTCTTGCCCTGGGAGTCGGTGAGCAGGGTGATGGTCATGGCGTGAGCGTCCTTGCCCAGCTTGCGGCGAATCAGCTCCGTGCCGCCCAGCATGTTGCTCCACTGGTCGTCACCGCCGAACTGCATATTGCAGTTGTAGTGCTGGAACAGGTAGTAGAAGTCGTAGGACTGCATGATCATGTAGTTGAACTCCAGGAAGCTGAGGCCCTTCTCCATGCGCTGCTTGTAGCACTCGGCCCGCAGCATATTGTTGACGGAGAAGCAGGCGCCCACCTCCCGCAGCAGCTCCACATAGTTCAGCTTCAGCAGCCAGTCGGCATTGTTGATCATCCGGGCCTTGTCGGGGCCAAACTCGATGAACCGCTCCATCTGCCGCTTGAAGCACTCGGCGTTGTGCTCGATGTCCTCCCTTGTCAGCATCTTCCGCATATCGGTGCGGCCGGAGGGGTCGCCGATCATGGTGGTGCCGCCGCCGATGAGGGCGATGGGCTTGTTGCCCGCCATCTGAAGCCGCTTCATCAGCGTCAGGGCCATGAAATGGCCCGCCGTCAGGCTGTCGGCGGTGCAGTCAAAGCCGATGTAGAAGGTGGCTTTGCCGTTGTTCACCATCTCCCGGATTTCCTCTTCATTGGTGACCTGGGCGATAAGGCCCCGGGCCTTCAGTTCTTCATAGATTCCCATTTGCAAATTACTCCTTTTCCGTTTCATTCGGGAGGCAAAAATAAAACGCCCCCCGTCGCAGTTACGACAGAGGGCGAGCAAAGCCGCGGTACCACCTCTATTCGCCGCACTCTCACGAAATGCGGCCTTGGGGGGTTTACAAAAACCCCAGCGCGATAACGGGCGCACCCGACACACCCCTACTGGCAAAGCGTTCGGGGGGCTGCTCCGGGATGTATTCCGCCGCCCTCTCCTCTGCCCCTTACACCGACCGGGGCCTCTCTTGGCAGGAGACGTGGCGCGTACTTGTTCCCTTCATCACAGTGGCAAGTATCTATAACACGCGTATTATAGGCATATTTTAGCCGTTTGTCAAGGTTTCCCTTACAAACTCCGCTTGAACTCCTCCGCCTGGGTCAGCAGCTCCTCAGCGCCGCGCAGCATAGTCTCCGACACCTGGGCGCCGCCGGTCAAGCGGGCCAGCTCCCGGCAGCGCTGCTGCCGGTCCAGCCGCAGCACGGAGGTAAGGGTGCGTCCCCCCTGCTCCCCCTTCTCCACGGAGAAATGGGCGTCCGCCATGGCGGCTAATTGCGGCAGATGGGTAACGCACAGCACCTGCTTGCGGCGGGCGATCCTGGCCATCTTTTCCGCCACCTTCTGGGCGGCCCGGCCGGATACGCCGGTGTCCACCTCGTCGAATACCAGCGTATTCACGTGATCCTGCTCGCTGAGCACGTTCTTCATGGCCAGCATAATGCGGGCCAGCTCGCCGCCCGAGGCGATCTTATGGATGGGCTTGAGCCCCTCGCCTACGTTGGCGGACATGAGAAACTGCACGGCGTCACAGCCGTCGGCAGAGAGCTCCTTTTCCCGGAACTCCACGCAGAACTGGATCTTTGCCATGTCTAGCTGCCGCAGTTCCTCTGTGACCATCTGCTCCAATCGCTGCGCCGCCTCCCGGCGCGTATCGCGCAGGGCCTCGGCAGCCTTTCGCGCCGCCGTCTCCGCTTTGCCCAGCTCCTTTTCCAGACGGGCCAGGGTGTCTCCGGCATACACAATGGCGTCCAGCTCCTGGCGGCACTTCTCTAAATACGCCAGCATGTCCTCCTCGGAGCCGCCGTATTTCTTTTTCAGCCGATACAGCTTGTCCAGCCGGCTTTCGATCTCGTCCAACTCGCCGGGTGAGAAAGAAAGGGCGTCCTTCTGGTCCCGCAGCGTGTCGGCAATGTCGTACAGCTCGCTGTACGCCGCCTCCAGCCGCTCGTAGAGGCCGGCGAAGGTTTCATCAATATTCCGAATACCGGCGATGGCGCCCTGGGCCTGTTTCACCAGTGTCACAGCGCCGTTGCTGCTGTCATCGCCATTGAGGCAATAGTCACCTTCCGCCAGGGCGCCCATCAGCTTTTCGCCGTTGCGCAGCAGGGTGCGGCGGGAGGTCAGCTCTTCTTCCTCCCCCACCCGGATATTGGCCTTTTCCAGCTCCTCAATCTGGTATTGCAGCGTGTCCACCCGGCGCATTTTCTCTGCCTCATCCATTTTCAGAGAGGCGATTTTACGCTGAATCTCTGTAAAGTGATTATACTTTTCAGTATACTCTGCAAGCTGTGTTTCGTCTTTTGCGAATCTGTCCAGACACAGAAGATGCTGCGTCTCGTCCAAGAGCTGCTGCCCATCGTGCTGGCCGTGGATATTCAGCAGCCGCTGCCCCAGGGTTTTCAGTTGCGACACCGTTAAGGGGCGCCCGCCCACACGGCACACGTTCTTGCCGTCGGCGTAGATCTCCCGCTGCAGCATCAAGTTGCCGTCCTCATCGGGGCCAAAGCCCAGGTCGCTGCACAATGCCTCATCCACGCCGGAGAACCAGGCGCTGACGTAGGCCTTGTCTGCCCCGGTGCGAATCAGCTCGCGGCTGGTGCGCTGGCCCAGCACGGCGCTCATAGCGTCAATGACGATGGACTTACCGGCGCCGGTCTCACCGGTGAGGGCGTTGAAGCCCCGCTCAAAGGTGATTTCAGCGGACTCGATGATGGCGATATTCTCAATGTGCAGCACTTCCAGCATAGGGAAGCCTCCTTATCTACACGTTACCGCAGTTGTTCCTTTACCTCGGTGCACAGCGCTGCCGCGCCGTGTTCGTTACGCATCACCAGCAGCACGGTGTCGTCCCCGGCCAGGGAGCCCACCACGCCCACGTTCTCCATGCCGTCCAGTGCGGAAGCAGCCCCCTGGGCCAGGCCAGGCATGGTCTTGAGCACCACAATGTTCTGGGCGTAATCCACGCTGAGCACGCTCTGGCGGAAGATGGTGCGCAGACGGTCGGCAAAGTTCAGATGGTTTTTCTGAGCAGACACCGCGTAGCGGTACGTGCCCTGGCCCGAAGGCTCCTTTACCAGATGAAGCTGCTTGATGTCCCGGGAAATGGTGGCCTGGGTGGAGCGCACGCCCCGCTTCTCCAGCGCCTCCAAAAGCTGCTCCTGGGTCTCAATGATCTCCTCGGACACAATTTGCAGCAGCAATTCCTGTCGTTCGTTTTTCATGCTCTTTCGCCTCCCATACCCATTTTACTGTCCAAAATGTCGCAAAAGCTCTTTTTGCTCAACCGGACCAGTTTTGTGTCAAATTTCGCCTGGCGCACCCGCACACGGTCGCCGTTTTTCAGGCTGAACGCCTTGCCGCCGTCTGCCGAGAGGTAAACGAATTTCCGGTTGGCGTCCGCCGCCTCGATGGTGATGACGTGCTCCGGCGAAAGCACGTAGGACATGGCACGTGTGGAATGGGCGCAGATGGGCGTCATCAGCAGATTCCGGGCCGTGGGCTCCACGATGGGGCCGCCTGCCGCCATGGAATAGCCGGTGGAGCCGGTGGGCGTGGAGATAATCACGCCGTCCCCCGTCACCTTGGTGAGCCGCCCCTCCTCGGTGAAGATGTCCAGCCGCACCACCCGGGCAATGGAGCCCTTGGAAATCACCGCGTCATTCAGGGCGATATTGCTGTAAACCGGCTTTTCATCCCGCAGAATGGTCACGTCCAGCATCATCCTGGACTCCACGGTGAAATCCCAGTTTTTCAGGTCGTAAAGCCTGTCCACCTCATTGGACTCCAGCTCCGACATAAAACCCAGGTTCCCCAGGTTGATGCCCAGCACCGGCACCTTATGAAGGGCCACCGTCCGGGCCAGATGGAGAATGGTGCCGTCGCCTCCGAAGGCAATCAGCAGATCCGCGTTGCGGATCTCCTGCTGCAGCTGCCCAATGGGAACGCCCAACTGATCATCGTAGCCATCCCGCTGAAAGGGCAGGCAAACCACCGTCTCAAACCCGATGCTCGATAAAATCTCCTGGGACTGCTTCGCCACTGCCAGATCCTTATCACGATAGGGATTGGGGCACAAAATCACCTTTTTCACGTGGCGCTTCCCCCCTTCAATTCCTCGTGAGACGCCGCCACAACGGCGTCGATATCATAGCTGCCGTCCGGCTCGTCGGACTTGCGAAGATACCCTAAATACTCAATATTCCCCTCCGGCCCGCGGATGGGAGAATAGGTAATACCAAGCACTGTAAAGTGATTTTCCTTTGCATAGCCGAGAAAGCTTTCCAGCACCTCTTTATGCACGGAGCCGTCTCGGACAACGCCTTTTTTGCCCACTTTTTCCCGGCCCGCTTCAAACTGGGGCTTAATGAGGCAGGCGATTTCGCCGCCCTCCCGCAGCAGTTCATACAGCGCCGGGAAAATCAGCTTCAACGAAATAAAACTGACGTCAATGGAGGCGAAATCCAGCGTGTCGGGAATCTCCTCATGGCTCAGATACCGGGCGTTGGTGCGCTCTAAACACACCACCCGTTCATCGTTGCGCAGCTTCCAGTCCAACTGGCCGTAGCCCACGTCCACAGCGTACACCTTCTGTGCCCCGTTTTGCAGCATACAGTCGGTGAAGCCGCCTGTGGAGGCGCCGATATCGGCGCATATTTTTCCTTCAAGGGTGATGGGCCAGGTCTGCATGGCCTTTTCCAGCTTCAGGCCGCCCCGGCTCACATACCGCAGCACGTGACCCCGCACCTCGATTTGGGCGTCGTTGGCCACGGCGGTGCCCGGCTTGTCCACCTTCTGTTGGGCCACAAACACCTGCCCCGCCATGATGACGGCCTGGGCCTTCTGGCGGCTCTCCGCGAAGCCCCTGTCCACCAGCAGCACGTCCAGCCTCGTTTTATTGCTCATGTACTGCCTCCTCGATGGCCTTTGCCACGCTTTCGCCGTCCAATCCCAACCGGCGGTAGAGCTGCGCCACGCTGCCGTGGGACGGCACAGCGCCCCCCAGGTTCTTCAACAGTAAGCGCCGGGGCGTACAGCCCTTTTCCACCAGCATGGCGGCCACGCGCTGGCCTACGCAGCCGGCGGCAAGGCAGTCCTCCAGTACCAGCAGGCACCTGGCGCTGCCTGCGGCGCGGCAGATAGCGCCCTCATCCAGCGGCGCAATCCGATTCAGCTTCACCACGGCGGCATGAATTCCCTTCTCCGCCAACCGATCCGCCCCATTCAGGGCCTCATTCGTCAAAATGCCGTAGGTCATGATCACCGCGTCGTCGCCCTCCCGGAGCACCGACACCGCCTCCATGTCCCAATCAGCGGTATACCGCTCCTCCCCGCCTCGGGGATAGCGCACCGCCACCGGGCCGTCGCATTCCAGCACAGCCCGCCGCAGCATAGCGCGCAGCTCCGCAAAGCTGGCGGGAGAATACACCGTCATGCCCGGGATCTGACAGAGATACAGCGCATCCAGGCATCCGTGATGGGTCTCGCCGTCGGCGCCCACCAAGCCGGCTCTGTCCACGCCGAACACCACATGGAGCCCGTCCAGCGCCACGTCCTGCAGGATCATGTCGTAGCCCCGCTGCAAAAAGCTGGAATACACGGCAAAGACCGGCTTCAAGCCCTGCTTTGCCATGCCCCCCGCCATGGCCACCGCGTGGCCCTCGGCGATGCCTACGTCAAAAAAACGTTTGGGATACTTTTGAGCAAAAGGCGTCAGGCCCGTGCCGTCGGGCATAGCCGCCGTAATGGCGCACAGGTTGTCGTCCTCTCCCGCCAATTCCGTCAGCGTATCGCCGAACACGGCGGAAAAGCTGTGGCCCGAGGACTTCAAAGCGTTACCGGAAGCCATGTCAAAGGCGCCGATGCCGTGGAATTTGCCGGGGTCCTGCTCTGCAGGGCCATACCCCTGCCCCTTGGTGGTCAGCACGTGGAGCAGAACAGGGCAATTCAGAGTCTTTGCCAAAGTCAGGGCCTGGGTCAGCGCCGCCACGTCGTGGCCGTTTACCGGCCCCAGATACTGGAAGCCCAGGCTCTCAAACATGGTGGACGTGGGGTAAATGGAGTTTTTCAGCGCCCGCTTGACACTGTGGCTCACCTTGTATATCTGCTGACCCACTGGGCTGCCTCCCAGTGTCTCACGGTATTTCTTCTTAAACTCGTAGTATTCCGGTTTGCTCCGCAGGTTCTGCAGATGGTGGGAAACACCGCCCACGTTGGGGGCGATGGACATGCCGTTGTCGTTGAGCACCACGATCATGGGCTCCCGGGATGCGCCGGCGTCGTTAAGGCCCTCAAAGCTGAGGCCGCCGCCCAGTGCGCCGTCGCCGATCAGCGCCAGCACATGGTAATCCTCATGGCGCAGCGTCCGGGCCCGGGCCATACCCAACGCCACGGACACGGAATCGGAGGCGTGGCCGGCGAAAAAGGCGTCGTGGACGCTCTCATAGGGCTTGGGAAAGCCGCTGAGACCGCCGAACTGCCGCAGCGTGGCAAACAGTTCCCGCCGCCCGGTCAGCGCCTTGTGGACGTAGCACTGGTGGCCCACGTCGAACACAAGCCGGTCCCGGGACGTGTCAAACGCCCGGTGAATGGCCACCGTCAGCTCCACCACGCCCAGGTTGGAGGCCAGGTGTCCGCCGGTTTTCGACACCTGTTCCACCAGGAACTGCCGTAATTCGGCACATAGCGTATGCAGTTGCGTATCCGACAGCTTGCGAACGTCAGCGGGCTGCCTAATCGTCTCTAATACCATTTCTATCCTCAAGTTCAGCGATACAGATGCAATGCGTACATGATCAGCGCCACCCGGTGTACCACCCGGGTGCAGTCGTTAATGGCTATGGTTTTCGCCAGGGCCTTGCCGCCGATGGTCAGGCCGGAGATCAGCGCCGTCAGCGCAATGGAAATCAGCACCGACGTAGTGCTGAAATCCTGCTGCAGTCTGGTTACGATCACCGCCGCAGTGGTGCCGCTGACGATGCCGCAGATGTCGCCCACCACGTCGTTGCACACGGAGCTGACGCGGCTGGCGTTTTGCAGCAGGCGGATGGCCTGCTTTCCTCCCTTTTCCCGATGGGAGGCCATGGAGTGGAAGGGCCGGGGGTCCGCCGCCGTCACCGCCACGCCGATCATGTCGAACACGATGCCAAGCGCAATAAACGCCACCAGCACCGACACGGCCACCACGTACCCCGCCCCGGTGAGGGCCGTGGACGAGATGAAGCTCAGCGCGGCGCTGAGGGTCACTGCCAGCACGAAGACCTGCACGGCCCAATGGCTGGACTTCTGTTTTTCTTTCCCCTTCAAGATAAACTCCTGTCTATTCCACCGCCAGCGGGCGGAGAATCGTTAAATCGCTGAACAGGGCAGCAGCGGAAGTAAATCTTACGGCTTAGGTACGGGTTGGCTTTCCCCGCAGCGCACCTCTCGTCGCCGATGGAGGCGGTTTCCCTTTCAGCACTGCTCTGCGCCGTTACCGCGTCGCAATACCCGACTGCCACTTAGTCCGCACTGCAATCCCTCCGCCGCCCCATAAAGGACAGCCTAGGTGATTTCCACCGCAGTCGAACCGTTTCTTATCCTCTTTTGCAGATGGGGTTTCAAGAGAATCGCTCTGCTTCCCCGGCCAGGGATCTCGAGCATCAGCTCCCCTATCCACCTTCTCCACGCAAGGCAGGCTACTCTGCACACAGCGTTCACGGCTTAAAGCCGGGTAGCACCGCAATGCAGGTTTCATAACATCTGCCTCGTACGCCGGTCGCTTTACCACCAGGGGAGTACGCCAACGCACAACAGCAGGTCTCCACGACCGCAGGGTCGGGTCCTCCATGCCATTGGAGGGCGCCCTACGGGCGCAGGCACGCGAAAGCGCACCTTCCGTCCAGCACCCACCCCAAACTGGGCGTAAGAAGCAGGCACCAGAGGTTTCACAGTTGTGCCCTTTAAGGGATTTTTAGGCCCCTCTTAGGAAACGGAAGATCTGACTAGGATACTGCGCCTCTGTTCAGCATTAAATTATAATATCATAGCTTCCCTCTTTTGACAACAGTGAATATTCATAATATACAGTATATTTTTATGGTTTTCTTGTCCTAAATACCCGCAGCGAAAAAGCGGCGCAGGGGACAGCTCCGTCTCCTGTGCCGCTTGGGAATATACGAAGATATTTACTTTTCCCGGGCCACCATGCGCCGGGCCAGCTCCAGCAGGAATTCGCTGCCCTGCCAGTGGGCGATGGCGTCGCAGCCACGCTTTGTGGTGGCCTCCACCTCGGCCTCGCAGCCTTCAAGGCCAAGGATATCCACGTAGGTGATTTTCCCTTCCTCACGGTCGGAGCCGATGGGCTTGCCGAACACAGCCTCGTCACCCATCACGTCCAGCATATCGTCACGAATCTGGAAGGCAAGGCCCAGGTTGTCGGCGTACTGCCGGGCCTGGGCGCGCTTTTCCCCGCTCATGCCGGCAGCCACGCAGCCCAGGTCTGCGGCAGCGGAGATCATCACGCCTGTTTTCAGCCGGTTCAGCTCCTGTAATCCTTCCCGGGTGTTGACGCGGCAAAGGGTGTCCAGCACCTGGCCCCCCACCATGCCGTCGGCGCCGCAGGCCCGGGACAGCACCCGCACCGCCTCCATTTTCGTTTCAGCGGAGAGCCCAGGCGCCTCAGCCATCAGCCGGAAGGCCTCGGGCTGCAAGGCGTCGCCTGCCAGTACCGCCAGTGTCTCGCCGTACACCTTATGGTTGGTGGGCTTGCCCCGGCGGAGGTCGTCATCGTCCATGCAGGGCAGGTCGTCGTGAATCAGTGAATAGTTGTGTACCAGCTCCAGGGCGCAGGCAAAGGGCAAAGCCAGATGCCAGTCGATGCCGCCCAGCCGGGCGAATTCCAGCGTCAGCACCGGGCGAATCCGCTTGCCCCCTGCCAGCAGGCTGTACCGGATGGCCTCGTACAGCCGCCCGTAGGGCTTGTCCCCCGTGAAAAGGCCGTCCAGGTAGTCCTCGATGGCGGCCAGATATTCCTTATACTGAGCATCGAAATTCATGGTCACTCCTCCACCGCAAAAGGCGCTTCCTCCGCCGTGCCATCGGCGATGCCCATCAGCTGCACCACCTGCTGCTGGGCCTTGTCCAGTTCCTCCCGGCACTTGCCGATGAGGGCCGTGCCCTCCTGAAACAGCGCCATGCTCTCGCTTAATGTGGCGTCGCCCCGCTCCAACGCGGCGGCGATCTCCTCGATCCGCGCCATGCTCTGCTCAAAATCCATTTGTTTAGCCATGTCAGTCCTCCCTGCTCTCCACGCGGCAGACGGCCCCGCCGCTTTGAAACTGCAAATGCACCCTGTCGCCTTCGGCAAGCTGCTGCGATGAACGGATAATACTGGCCCCATCATCGGTGGCGATGGCGTAGCCCCTGCCCAGCACCTTCAGCGGGCTCATGGCATCCACCGCCGAGGAGAGGGTCGCCAGCCGCTGCGCCTTCTGCTGCAGGCTGCGCTGCGCGGCGTCCGCCAGCCTCGCCGTCACGCCGTCCAGCGCCTGCCGCTTGTCCTGCAGCAGCGTCCCGCTGTCCTGCCAAATCCGGCGCGCGGCAACGCTCTCCAAACGCTGCCGCCGCTTCTCGGCGGCGTTCAGCAGCCCCTGGCGCATCCGCCCGTCCTGCTGTGTCAGCCGCCCCAGCAGCTCCCCCATATCCGGCACGGCGATCTCTGCCGCGTTGGAAGGGGTGGAGGCCCGGGCGTCCGCCACAAAATCGGAAATGGTCACGTCCGGCTCATGGCCCACGGCGGAAATAACCGGAATCACCGAATCGTAGATGGCGTAAGCCACCCGCTCGTCATTGAAGGCCCACAGATCCTCGATGGAGCCGCCGCCCCGGCCTGTAATCAGCACGTCCGCCAGACGGTGTTCGTTGGCGTAGGCGATGTCGTCGGCAATCTCCCCCGGTGCCTCCGGGCCCTGCACCCGCACCGGCAGCAGAATCACCTTGGCAATGGGGTAGCGCCGCCGCAGAATGCGAATCATGTCGTGGACAGCCGCCCCGGCGGAGGAGGTGACGATAGCAATGCACCCGGGGTACCGGGGCAGGGGTTTTTTGTGGCCCTCGTCAAACAGGCCCCGCTGGTATAGCTTCTCCTTCAGCTGCTCGTAGGCCACGTACAGGTCGCCCACCCCCGCCGCCGACAGCGACGAGCAGTAGAGCTGGTATGCGCCGTCACGGGGATACACGCTGACCCGGCCAGCCGCCACCACCTTCATACCGTTTTCCGGGCGGAACCGCAGGTGCATGGCAGAGGAGGCAAACATGACGCAGCGGATGGCGGAGCCGCCGTCCTTCAGCGTGAAATAATGGTGCCCGGAGGGGTAGATTTTATAGTTGCTCAGCTCGCCCTGAATGTGGACGTTTTGCAGCGGCGCGGCGCCGTCCAGCAGCGCCTTCACCAGCTCGTTCACCTGGGTCACGGTAAATATCTGCTGTGCCGTGTCACGCACCTCCCCACATGGGAAAAAGGCAGAGCCACCGCTCTGCCCTCCCGATTACTCCTTGATCTCCTCCCGGACAAAGCTGCCCAGGATGCCGTTGACGAACTTGGCCGTCTCCGGGTCGTCGTACTTCTTGGCCAGCTCCACCGCCTCGTTGACGGCGGCGCCGTTGGGAATGTCCGGCATATACATGATTTCAAACATCGCCAGTCGCATGATAGCGGAAGCCACCAGGGAGATGCGGTCAAACCGCCAGCCCTGGGCGTACTTCTCGATGTAGGAGTCAAGCTCGGCTGCGTGCTGGGAAACGCCCGTCACCAGCCGGCGGATATAGGCCGCCTGCTTCTCATTGGGCAGCTCCTCATACAGCTCGCACTCCGGCAGCAGGTCGGCAAAATTCTCGGCACTGAGCCGTGCATCCAGAAACTCCTCCACCCCCAGGTCGGTGAAGCTGAGCTCGTAAATCAAATGGGACGCGATTTCTCTGGCAGTATTGCGTGTCATATCTCTCTATCTCTCTATCCGTTAGTTGAAGCTGATGCCGCCCACGTGGACGTTGACGGTGGAAACCTTGAAGCCGGTCATGCCCTCCAGGGCGCTGAACACCACCTGCTGCACCTTTTTGGCCACCTCGCCCACGGCGCAGCCGTAGCGCACGATGATATAAAGGTTCACCGCCAGGTCGTTGCCGTCCATCTCCACCTTGATGCCCTTGCTGGTCAGCTTCTTGCCGCCGGTGACGATGTCGGACACGTTGGCGCTCATCAGTCCGCCCACGCCGTCCACTTCCACGGCGGCGTTCACGGCGATGGAGGCCACCACCTCCTCGGAAATCTGGATATTGCCCATTTCCTCCTGGTGTACCAGATAATCTTTGCTCTCAGCCATAGCTGCCAATCTCCTTAATACACATTAGTGCATTCAGTATACCATCGGCAGCGGAAAAACACAACAGTTAATTTGCCTCCATCACCTTGATCTGGGCAGGTTTGTAGTCCGTCTCCGTCATCACAATGTCCTTGATGCGGGCCACATCCGTGGCGTCAAGGCCGTCCGGGTCCGCCACCACCACGCTGATAGACTCCGCCCCCATGAAGGCCACGCAGTCGGTGTACCCCTTGGCGGTGACAAGATTCTCAATCTGGGCCTCGGCCACCGTGTAGGACGCCAGCACCTGCAGGGTCTGGGACGCCTCGTTCAGCACGTCCTCCGAGGCGTGCTCGTCGATCTCCGCCTCCTGCAGCATGGAGATGGCGCTGTCCCGGGCCTGCTTGCGGCTGAGCCGGGCGGTGGCAAAGTAGTCGTCTTCCTCCACCACCGGGCGGGACACCTCCGCCGCCTCCTCCTGCTCCGTCTCGTTCACCAGCGTAGCCTGGCCCAGCACCTTGGTGTTGGGCGCCGACTCCCCGGCGTAGCGCCAGTTCATGTAGAGGGATGCCCCTACCAGCACCATCACCGCCGCCACTACGGCGTACCGCTTGCCCATCTGCTTCGTCACCTTGACCTTTTTCATTGTCCGAATCCTCCCCAATAATTAAGATTGCCATTTTGCCACGGTAATTTTGTCGCTGGAAAGGGACGTCAGCACCGACACCGCCTCCGTCACCTGTAAGCGCACTGCGCTGTTTCCCGCGCCGTCACACACGATGACCGCCCCCTGAAATACGGGATATCGCTCCTGCGTGACCACCACCTCCTGCATGCCGCTGCCCCGGTTCAGCTTCAAAATCTGGCTGTCCGTGCGCATCTCCGCATCCCGCAGCGTCTCGTCCTTATCGCTGGCCAGGGACAGCGTGGGACCGGTGCGCAGCGTCAGCATCACCTTCACCCGTCCCACGCCGTCGATGCAGCCCACAAGCTCCTCCATCTGCCGCTCCATGGCCTCTAGGTCAAATACCTGCTGTGGCGTCTCCTCGGTGGCCGCGGCAGTTTTTTTGCCCACCGGCAGCAGCATCAGCACCACGCCCAGCAGCAGCATAATCGCCGGAAACTTATACCGGGAAAGCACTGTCAACCATTTTTCCTTCACGGTGTATCCTCCTGCCATATCTGTCGCTCCTGCGGAATGTCCAGGTCATTTGCGATACAGTCGGACAGTGGGCCGTGAAAGGGAATGTCCAGCCATACCCGGTCTGGAAAGGGCACCCCCTGCCGCAGCGTTGTGGAAACCGCAGGGTGACACGTAAGCCCCATGGCCTCCGCTTTTTCCTGAATATATGCAGCCGTCCTGTCCGCTATGAGTGATGAAAGCCGATTTTCCCCCGCTCCCTGCATCTGCAGCGTTGCCGTCTCCATATCAATCTGCCATCGGTGAAAGCTGTTCTCCCACAGATGGCTGTCCCAATGCAGCACAGGCCGCAGCAGCGCCATCAGCAGCACAAGGCCGCCGCTGCACCGGGCAATTGCCAGCAGCTTCCCCCGGGGAATAAGGCTATACAGCACGCTCACCGCCGCCGCGGCGGCAAACAGCCCCACAAGCCACGTCCGAATGTTACTCACGCCATCACCAGCCTTAACGAAGTGGATAGGGAAATGATCAGCACCAGCGCCCCGGTGCCCACCATCCCCAGCAGCAGCGCATACGCGCTGCCAATGGCGTCCAGATACGCCGCCACCGCGCCGCCCAGGACTCCCGCCAGAAAAGATACCGCCTTAAACAGCACGAACTGCACCAGCAGCGTCAGGAAGGGGCCCATGCAAATCCCCAACACCGCCAGCAGCCCCGCCACACCCATGGCATTCTTAATGGTCTCCGCCCCTGCCAGCACCACGCCGCTGGCGTCGGAAATGATCCCGCCCACCACCGGCACCGCCGCAGAAATGGCGGAGCGGGCAGCCTGCATCGCCAGCCGGTCCGCGCTGCCTGCTACCGCGCCGCCTACCGTGAGATACCCGGTGTACAGCACCACGCAGGCCGTCAGCGCCCAGGTCACCACCTTCCGGATAGCTGTCGCAATGGCCTTGAAGTGATGGTCGGGCAGCATGACATCCGCCGCCGACGCGCCGATGAGGCAGTACACCAGCGGCAGCAGCGCTTGCATCAGAGCGATCAGCACCTGGGAGAGGAACACCGTAGCCACCTGCCGCATGGACGCCGACGCCACGCCGCCCGACGCCGTCATCGCCGCCCCGATGGCAGGCAGCAGCAGCTCCGAGAGCACATGGAGCTGCTCCAATGTATCTGCGCAGGAGGACGCCAGGCTGTGGAGACCGCCCACCGCCGCGCCGGTCACCGCCAGCACCGCCGCCATGGGCACGTAGTTGGGCACCTTTCCGTCCCCTGCTGCTGCCGTCATGGCCCCCTCTGCCACAGCGGTGGCAATGACGATCAGCAGCAGCGACGCCGCCCCCCGCACGCTTTCTGTCAGCTCCTCCGCCAATAGTGCTGACGCCCGCTCTCCCAGTGCCCGGATGCCTTTTTGCCAGCCGTAGCCCTCGGCATCCTCGTCCATGTAGGCCGTCACCTCCGGCGGCAAATCCGCCGTTATCTCCGCCCATTCCTCCGCCGCGGCAGGTGTAGCGCAGCAGCATATCGCCAAAAATACTGTAAGGATAATTCCCTTTACAGTATGCTTTGTACAATGCGCCATACCGCCTCCCAAAGGGGGATTGACACCCCCGCCGCCACCATGGCGCCCGTCAGCTCCACCACCGCTGCGGCGCCGTTATACTCCGCGTCCTTGCAGATTTCGCTGCCGACGCGCACCACGATGCCCACCCCCAGAATCTTCACCAGCGGCGTGAACACCGTCTCATCCAGCCCTGTCAGCACCACGATCTGGCGGCAAAATGCTGCCAGGCGCTCCGCCTGGGCCGCCAGCAGGCACAGTGCCCCTACGCAGGCCCCCAAGGCCACCAGCAGCGCCATGGGAGGGCTTGTCTTTTTCAGCGCCGAGGCCAGAATGGCGCCGATGACGCACAGCCCCAGCGCCTTCCACAGCAGCGCCATCACAGTGAAAACAGGCTGCGGATCAGCTCAAACAGCTCGCTGATCTGCTGCACAAGAATCATCAGCACCACCACAAGTCCTGCCAGCGTGGTCATCAGCGCCTGCTCGTCCCGCCCGGAACGCACCAGAATCAAATTCAGCACCGCCACCAGAATACCCACTGCGGCGATTTTGAAAATCAAATCCACTTCCATTGCGACACCCTCAAATCAGAAGAATCATTAGTAATAGTCCAAGGGACAGCGCCCCGGCCAGCTGCACCTTCCGCTGTGAGCGCATTACCTCACGCCACCGCTCCTCCGTCTCCCGCAGGGTCTCCGCCCCCCGCTGCAGCTCGCCCAGCAGCTTTTCCCGGTCGCCCTGCCACGATAGCGTTTGCAGCACCCGCTTTACCTCCCAGTCCAGCCCCTCAATAGCCTCTCGCCAGCTCTCCGGCAGCGATGTGCCCTGCTCGTACCCCTGGCATACTGCGGTGAACAGCCCGCCGCACCAGAGGCGAATCTGCTGCTGGGCCATAGCGTCAGGCAGCGTCAGGCCGGAAAAACGCACAGCGGACGCCATATCCGACAGCGCCTGTGCCAGATCCTCGATGTACAGCAGCTTTTGCCGCTGCCGGGAAAACCGCTCCCGGCACAGCAGCAGACTGGATGACAGTATCAGCAACGCCCCCACGCTTTTTATCACGCCAAATCCTCCACAAGGTAATGCCGCCGTCCCTCCCGCCGCTGTATCACCACCGCTTTGGTAAACACTTTGGCCTGTAAAAGCCGCCGAAACAGCGGTTTTCGCTGTAATTCAGCCACATCTGCGGCGTGAATTGTGGCCAGCATGGTCACGCCGCAGTTGGCGGCGCTTACGATGGCCCGGATGTCCTCCGTCTCCGTAATCTCGTCCATTGCCAGCACCTGAGGATTCATGCTCCGCAGCAGCATGGGAATGGCCATCGCCTTTGGGCAGCCGTCCAGCACGTCCGTGTGGGCTCCCACATCCAGTTGGGGCAGGCCCTGGTACATGGCGGCAATCTCACCTCGCTCGTCCGCAAGCGCCACACGCATGGGCTTTTGCCCCTCCAGCCCGTCCGACAGGCAGCGTATCATGTCCCGCAGCAGCGTGGTTTTTCCCCCGCCGGGCCCGGATAGCAGCAGCGTGCCGCCCAGCAGATCACCGTCCATCATCTCCCGCAGAACTGGAGCCGCCACCCCCCTCACCTCTCTCCCGATGCGCAGCGACGCCGAGGAGATATCCCGCAGGTTGGCCACGCTGCCCTCCCGCAGCACCGCCGTACCGCACAGTCCCACGCGAAAGCCCCCTTTTGTCTGTAAATAACCACGGCCCATGGCATCGGCAGAGGCATAGCGGGAATAGGCCGTCAGCATGTCGCAAAGCCGCTCCAAATCCTGATGGGTCACCACAGGAGAGTCGGCGTCCGGCGCCATCTCACCCTCCGGCAGCAGCACCGTCATCTGCCTCCCGGCCCGGAGCCGTATCTCCTCGCACCGCGCCATCTGCTCCTCAGATAGCCGCCGCAGCTCCCGCTGCCACTTCCCCTCCAGCAGTTCCGCCGCCTGACGGAACCGCGCCACCGCCGAGTGCTGCTCCACATAGTCAGCCCCTTTCCGTTCTCTTGCTCTACTCTATGACGGCTCGTCCGGCGGTATGACAAAAAAGAAGCCCCTGCACGAAGTGCAAAGGCTTCTTACTTTACAGTATACGGTTTTACTTGGTAATGATGGCTTCCAGCACCTTGGAATACATCTTCTCCGGGTCCCGCTGGAATCGGTCCGACACTTCCTTGCCCATGGCCTCATCGGGAATCATCAGCGACAGGCGCATCACGCTGCCCAGCTCGTCATCCAGCGCCAGGTTGACGGTATAGCCGCCCTTTTCGTTGGCAGTAACGTGGCTGCGCACCTGGGACTTTCGCAGCAGCATGGCGTTGTAGGCTGCCAGCTCCTTGTCCGCCTTCAGCCGTACCGAGTAGGGAATGTTACTCTCGCAGATCTGGCTGTTCCGCACTCCCTTGGGGGTAATCAGGTACAGCCCGTCGTGCAGCGTCAAATGCTCCGTGCGCACCAGGTCGTTCAGGCACTCGGCAAAGTCGAAATACTCGATACCGCCGTCAATCATGGTCAGCTGCTGCACGCCCTCCATGGGAATGGGCGCCGTCACACGGGACATCACATATAATATCACAAACTTGATCTCCAGCTTGTCACGAATAAACCCTTCAGCCATACGCATCCCCCTTTCGTCCCCGGTATTATACCCGATTTGCCCCGATTTGTAAAGTCTCCCCCAGGCAGACGGCGCACATGGCGGCGATAGCGGCATAGAATGGGGTGAAAGCCCGATGCTTTCAATACTTATCAGGAGGTCAATAACATGCCCGAAACCGTAATGCCCGGCCCCGTCAGCGACCTGAACCGCGTGCGGGAGTCCGTTTGCATCCATACGAAAAAGGTATACGACTCTTGCCGCGATAAAGACTGCGTAGAGGACCTGCGCTTCTACCCCACCGTCAGTGCCAAAAGCCTGCTGGAGAACGCCCAAAACACCCGGGGCGGCAGCGCCGAGCTGCTGTACGTGTTCACCGACGTGGAGCCGGTGAACTTCAACCGGGGCTATTACAGCGTGGATATGCGGTTTTATTACCGCGTCCGCCTCCAGGTCTACACCGGCACGCCCCGCTACACCGAGGCCGAGGGCCTGTGCGTATTTGACAAGCGGGCCATTCTCTTCGGCAGCGAGGGTGCCGCTAAAATCTTCTCCTCCGACACGGTGCTGGAGGAAATGGACGTCCCTGCCCTGCTGCGGACCAATCTGCCCACGGCGGTGGTGGAGGCGGTGGATCCCATCGTGCTGTCCAGTCGGGTGGTAGACACCACCAGCGGCTTCGGCGGCGCGTCTGCCGGCAACCTGACGGAGGTGCCCGCCTTCATCGCCCAGGCCTTTGGCAGCGAGCTGGCGCTGAACGACCCCGACCCCATTCGCTACTTCGTCACCCTGGGCCAGTTCACCCTGGTACGGCTGGAGCGGGACTCCCAGCTCCTGGTGCCGGTGTATGACTACTGCATCCCCCAGACGGAAAATGCGCCGTCCAACACCCAGGAGGACCCCTGCAGCCTGTTCCAGACGGTGCCCTTCCCGGTCAACGAGTTCTTTCCGCCCAATACGGTGGAGGTGCCCAGCGACTACAACGCCGCCCGCAGCCTGTGCGAAAACCGCAATTAAGCGCAAAAAAGGGACGCCCGAGGGCGTCCCTTTTTTCAATTACGCTATGCCGCAAGGTCAGGCGTTGTTGTTGCCCTCCCAGTGGTTCACGCAGACGGCGCAGGAAGCATCGCCCACCACGTTCAGCGCGGTACGGCCCATGTCGAACAGACGGTCGATACCGTAGATGATGCCGATGTAAGTGGGAGGCACGCCCACGGCGTCCAGCACCATGGCCAGCATGATCATGCCGGCGCCGGAGGTACCGGCGGTACCGATGGAGGCCAGGGTGGCGGTGACCACGATGATGATCATCTGGGTCAGAGTCAGGTCGATGCCGATGCACTTAGCCAGGAAGATGGCGGCCACGCACTGGTAGATAGCGGTACCGTCCATGTT
>JAFPXK010000018.1 GCA_017412585.1 Oscillospiraceae bacterium | reverse complement strand
GTCCCAGAACCGGGCCATGGCGGCGCGGCGCAGGGCGTCGTGCTGCTGCAGCAGGAAGTTGGCCTGGGACCAGTCGTTTTTCCGCCGGGCCAGCCGCCGGGCGTACCGCAGGGCGTACAGCAGCACCGCCGTGGCGCAGGCCGTCTTGTCCAGGCTATCGCACCAGTCGATGAAGCAGTCCTTTGCCGCCGCTGCGCTGACGCAGCCCGTCTCGTCCAGCTGCCGCAGGGCGTATTCCACCTGCTGCATGGCGATGTCGTACAGGTCGTCCAGGGCCTCGTTGTCCCCGGTGTCCTGCAAATACTCCTCCAGCGTCACGGCGTAGAGCAGCGCGTAGTCAAAGAGATAGGTGTCGTCCGCCTCCACGGCGGGCTTGGTGAACACGTTGGCGCTGACCCGCCCGTCGGGGAAGCGGCTGCCGCCGAAGAGGTACAGGCACCGCTTCACCAGGTCGAAGTTGCGGAAGGACACGGCGTTGGTCAGGGCCATCAGCCGCAGGTCCCCCAGCCACAGCCGCCTGTCCCGCTTGGGCCCGTCCTCAAACTCCTCCTGCATGCAGTTGGCCAGGGTTTTCAGGCTGACGGCGTGGATGCGGTCCAGCTGCTCGTCGCCGCTGCGCAGGGGCGCTACCCGCGACCAGTCGGCGGCGTTCTCCGTGCGGCACTCGGCGTGGCGGACAATCAGCTTATACTTGGGGGAGGTGTCCATCATGGTGATTTTCAGATACCGGAAGGCGTACCGCCGGGGCAGCACCAGGCGGCTGGGCAGCAGGTCCACGTGGAGATATTCCTCCTGAATCCAGCTATGGGACAGCCAGCCGTCGTACTCCTGGGAGTTTTCGCTGAGCTCCCGGAGGGTCTCGGCGAATTTCAGCTTCAAAAAAGCGGGGGCGTCGGGGTGGCTGCCGGCGTAGGACAGCTCCAACGTCAGATAGCCCACCAGGTGCTCGCCGAAGTCCAGACACAGGTTTTCTCCCTTGCCCATGCTCATGTGGGGCAGCTGGCCCAGCACGATTTCGCTGGCCTCGGGGCTGTACCGGTCTTTCAGCCGAAAGCCGCCGATGGGCTCCCGGATGGTGTGATGCAGCATGGGCTTCAGCGCCTCGGCCCGGGACAGCAGCTTGGCGTTGCCCAGGGGGTGAAAGTCCTCAATAATGGAAATCAGTGCCATAGTACACCTCGCTATATTTCTTCAAAAATACTATATCTCACAACCGGCGGAAAAACAATGCGGGATTGTGACCGTTTGCGCCCCATTTGGGGCTTTTCACGGCAAGGGTATTCATTTTTCAAGAGCGGTATAGTAATTTAAGTGTGGAATGTTGTATCTTTTCGGACTGCGATCACCGGGAGGACGTATGAAAAAGCTGGATTTCAACAGCGGCTGGACCTGCCGCCCCATGGGCCGGGAGGGGGAAGCCATCCCCGTCACGGTGCCCCACGACGCCATGCGCACCGAGCCGCGCACGCCCGACGCCCCCGGCGGCGGCAATGTGGCCTGGTTTGCCGGCGGGGATTACGAATACCGCAAGACGTTCACCCTGCCCGATGCCCTGCGGGACAAGCGCCTTACCCTGGAATTTGAGGGCGTGTACCGCAATGCCCAGGTGTGGCTCAACGGCCAAAAGGCCGCCTTCCGCCCCTATGGCTACACCAATTTCTATGTGGACCTGAACCCCTGGCTGCGGGAGGGGGAAAACGAGCTGACGGTCATCGCCCGCAACGCCGACCAGCCCAACTCCCGGTGGTATTCCGGCTCCGGCATCTACCGCCCTGTGTGGCTGTGGGTGGGGGAGGAGGCGCATATCCCGGTCAACGGCCTGCGTGTCACCACGCTGTCCATCCACCCGCCCACCGTCCGGGTGGAGGTCAAGACTTCCGCTCCCGGCGAGGTAAGTGTGGAAATCCGGGACGGCGAGACGGTTTTGGCCGCCGGGAGCGGCGCCGGGCCCTTTACCTTGCCCCTCCCCGGCGCGGCCCTGTGGTCGCCGGAGAGCCCCCAACTCTATACCGCCCATGCCCGCTTCGGCGGCGACGCGGCGGAGACTCGCTTCGGCATCCGTACCCTGACCTGGGACGGGGAAAAGGGCATCGCCATCAACGACGCGCGCACGGTGCTGCGGGGCGCCTGCATCCACCACGACAACGGCGTCCTTGGTGCCTGCACCTACCCGGAGGCGGAGCGCCGCCGGGTCCGCATCCTCAAGGAGGCGGGCTACAACGCCGTCCGCTCGGCCCACAACCCCTGCGCCAAATACCTGCTGGACGCCTGCGACGAGCTGGGCATGCTGGTGATGGACGAGTACGTGGATTGCTGGTATATGCACAAAACCCGCTATGACTACGCTACCGACCTGCCCCAGTGGTGGCGGCAGGACTTGCAGGACATGGTGGACAAGGACTATAACCACCCCTGTGTCATTCTATACTCCACCGGCAACGAGGTGGCGGAGAGCGCCCAGGCAAGGGGCATCGCCCTGCAGCGGGACTTCACCGAATATCTCCATGCCCTGGACGGCACCCGGCCCGTGACCTGCGGCATCAATATTTTCTTCAACTTTTTAAGCGCCGTGGGTCTGGGGGTTTACAGTGACGAAAAGGCGGCCCAGGCCGTCCCGGAGGGCGGGAAGCCCCCCAAGAAAAAGACGGTGGGTTCTGAATTTTTCAACACCGTGGCCGCCAAAATCGGCACGGACTTTATGAAATGGGGCGCCACGCTGCCCCCCTGCGACCGGAAGACCCGTGAGGTGTTCGCAGCCATGGACATTGCCGGGTATAACTACGGCAACCGGCGCTACAAACGGGACGCCGCCCGGTATCCCCGCCGCTTGATTCTCGGCTCCGAAACCCTGATCGGCGACGCCTACGACTTCTGGGAGACCGCCAAGACCACGCCCCGGCTGGTGGGCGACTTTGTGTGGGCCGGATGGGACTACATGGGCGAGTGCGGCGAGGGCAGCCCCGAGTTTGAAAGCTACGTCACCTCCGCCCCGGAGGATCACATACGGGGCGGCACCTGCCCCATCGACATCACCGGCAGGCCGGGGGCGGCGACGGACTACACCCGTGTGGCCTTCGAGCTGGAAAAAGGCCCCCGCATTGCCGTCTATCCCCCAAACGAAAAAAAGCCCGCCATGACCGGCTGGCAGATCACCCGGGCCCAGCGGAGCTGGACCTGGCCCGGCTGTGAGGGAAATACGGCGGAGATAGAGGTTTTCGCCCGGGCGGACGCCGTGCAGCTTTTTGCAAACGGCGTCCGGGTGGGGGAAAAGGCGCCGAAAAAAGGCGTGGCCCGCTTTAGGGCGGTCTACCGCCCCGGCGAGCTGGTGGCTGTGGCCTTTGACGGCAGCGGCCGGGAGATGGGCCGGGACGTGCTGCGCACCGCCGGAGAGGCCACAGAGCTGCGCATTACCTGCGAATCGGAGACGGCCCGCCCCGGCGAAATGGTGTACTTCCGGGCGTGCTATACCGACGAGGCGGGGAAGATAAAACCCCTGGAAAAGCACACCGTCCGCTTTGGGGCGGAAAACGGCGCCGTCATGGGCGCCGTCAACGGCAGCTGCTATTTTCGGGGCAACCTGGCCCAGACCGCCGCACCCACCTATTTCGGCGAGGTGCAGGCGGTGGTGCAGGCGGGCGCCCCCGGCATACTGCGCCTGACGGCGGAGGACGGAGAGCGCACCGCCACCGTGGAAATACCCATAGAGGATTGAGACTATGAACGATACAAGCTATTGGCTGTGGTACCCCGGCGACTTTGAGCGCTACCACGCCCTGCGGCAGAATTTCTCCCGTGTGGAGCGGGGCATGGGCTGGCCCGCCTTCTGGAAAAGCGAGGGCTTCCACCAGCGCGTGGTGTTCCGCCGCCGCTATGCCTTGGCATCGCCCGACACGTTCACCGTCCGGGCCGTGTCCGGCGCGGTGGGCTACGTGCTGCTGGACGAGACGAAATATTCCCTGGACACGGCGATACCCTGCCCGGCGGGGGAGCACACCGTGTCCGTCCACCTGGGCTGCATCGGCTGCGTGCCCTCCATCTACATAGAAGGCGGCGCCATCCGCTCCGACCAGGGCTGGACGGTGTCAGACTTTGCCGCCCCACCCGTGGCCGCCGCCTGTAACCGCTACTTTACCGACCCCCTCCGTGACCCGTCGGAGTGGGCCTATTCGGAAAAAATCTACCTCCCGGAGGCAGAGGAGGCCGTAAACGGCGGCGTGCTCTACACCTTTGAAACGGAGCTGACGGCGGCCCTGGAGGTGGTGGGCCCCGGTCTGCCCACGGTGTACCTGGGGGAGTCCCGGCCGGAGGCGCTGGACACAAGGTGGTGCTATTTCCACTGCACCCCCGACAGTGCCACCCGCCGCTGCCCCCGGCAGGCCCTGCGCTATGCCTTTATCCCTGATTGCCAACCGGGGGACTACGCCGTCCGGGCCATCCATCAGTATGTGGACATCCCCGTGCGGGCCGGCTTTCACTGCGACGATGAGAAGCTCAACCGTATCTTCGCCGTGGCGGCCCACACCTTTTCCCTGTGCAGCGGGGCCTTCATTCTGGACGGCGTCAAGCGGGACAAATGGATCTGGGGCGGCGACGCCTACCAGAGCCTGTTTGTCAACCGCTACCTCACCGCCGACCGGGAGCTGGAAAAGCGCACCCTGCTGGCCCTCAGCCCCGGCGAGCCGGTGACCACCCACGTCAACACCATCATCGACTACTCCCTGCTGTGGCTTCGCAGCGTGGAGGTGTACGTGGACAGCTACGGCGACGACGGCCTGGTGGCCCTGCTGTGGCCCTCCATGCAGGCACTGATGGATTTGTGCATGGCCCAGCGGGAGGAGCACGGCTTCATCGTAGGCCGCCCCGGGGACTGGACGTTCATCGACTGGGCGGACTTTGACCGGGACGGCCCCCTGTGCGCCGAGCAGATGCTGCTGGCCGACGCCTACCGGGTCATGGCCCGGCTGGCCCCGGCAGGGGAGGGGGGCATCTACGAGGAGGCCCGCCGCGCCCTGCTGGCGGAAATCGAGCGCTGCTACTGGGATGAGGAAAAGGGCGCCTATGTGGATTCTTTCCAATCCGGCAAGCGCCACGTCACCCGCCATGCCAACATTCTGGCCATTCTCTTTGATATCGCGGACGAGCCCCGTCAGCGCCGCCTGTCGGACACCGTGCTGCACAATGCCGCCATTCCCCCCATCACCACCCCCTATTTCCGCTTTTTTGAGCTGGAGGCCCTGTGCTGCCTGGGGTATCTGGACGAGGTGCTTTCGCAGATCAAGAGCTATTGGGGCGGCATGCTGGACGCCGGGGCCGTCACCTTCTGGGAGGAATACGACCCCGCCAAGCCCCAGACGCAGCAGTACGAGATGTACGGCGATCCCTACGGCAAGTCGTTGTGCCACGCCTGGGCCGCCAGCCCCATCTACCTGCTGGCGCGGTACTTCGTGGGCCTGCGGCCCCTGTCCCCCGGCGGGGCGGACTATGAGGCCCGGCCGGAGAGCCGCTTTTTCCGGCAGCTGGACTGCACCTTCCCCATGGGCGGGCGGCTTGTCCGGGTCCTGCTGGAAAACGGCGCGCTGCAAGTGGAAGAAATAAAATGAAAATATGAGGAGGTACACCATGGAAAACCCAAACGCAAAGGCCAGCATCTTCGATAAGCTGCCGCCCACGCTGATTAAGAAAAGCAGCGTCACACTGTTCCCCGAAGGGGCCATCGGCTATCTGGTGGGGCCCACGCTGGCATTGCTTGCCAACTCCGTGCTGGGCAACTATTTTAATAAGTACATGTCCGACGTGCTCCACATCAACACCTGGGCCAAGGGCTTTTTCACCTGGCTGCCGGTGATCTCCGTAATCTTCGTGGTGCTGGGCAATATCCTGGTGGGCCGCCTGATGGACAAGATCAAGTCCAAAAACGGCAAGGCCCGGCCCCTGCTGCTGGTGTCGCTGCCCCTGAGCCTGCTGGCGTTGCTGTTCCTGTTCGTCTTTTCACCCTATAACGCCGACAGTGACAGCTGGCACGTGGGCGCCCTGGTGTGCATCGCCATCGGCTACAACCTGTGGTTTGCCTTCGCCTACCCCATGTATTACACCCCCCACGCCGCCATCGTCAGTCTCTCCACCCGCAATTCCAAGGACCGGGGCCTGCTGGCCACCATCTCCAACGCCACCATGCTGGCGGCTGTGGGCCTTTCCAGCATGATCCTGCCCTTCTTCCTGAATCTGCTGTTCGTCTACGATATGAGCGGCAAGGGCACGGCGCTGCTGGACGACGCCGGTAAGGTGCTGTACTACGTGGACGAGTCCGGCGCCCCCATCTACGACACCGCCGCCTCCTACGCCCACTGGAAGATCTTCGTCATCGCCCTGCTGATCATCACCGTGGTGGGCGTCATCATCGAGTATTTCTTCACCCGTGAGCGGGTCACCGAGGAGACCATGGGCCAGGACGCCGCCCCCAAGGCCGCCCTGCCCGTCGGCCAGCAGGCGAAGCTCTGCCTCCACGATAAATACTGGGTCATGATGATGGTGTTCTTCTTCCTCTACCAGTTCGGCGGCATGATTAAGAACATCTCCCAGAACTATTTCTGCACCGCCATGTTCCCCGACGCTATGGGCAACTACACCGTGACCTACGGCGGTATGCTCCAGGGCACCCTGGCCATCATCGGCGCCATCCCCACCGCCCTGGGCATGGTCATCGCCCTGCCCCTGGCCAACGCCCTGGGCAGCAAGGCCCGGGCCATCCTGTGCGGCGCGGTGGTGGCCGTCATAGGCGGCGCCATCGGTATGATGGCCCCCGGCAACTGGTGGGTGGTGGTGGCCTCCTTCGTCATTAAGACCCTGGGCTCCACCCCTGCCATGTACCTGTCCCTGGCCCTGCTGGCGGATATCTTCGACCACCAGGAGGCCGTCCACGGCGTCCGCACCGACGGCCTGTCTATGACCATCTACGGCGCCATTATCGCCGGCATGACCGGGCTTACCACCGGCGTGCTGAATATGGTCCTCTCCGCCACCAATTACGACGTGTCCACCCTCCAGACCAACGAGGCCCTTCGCGCTGCCATGCCCTGGGTGTTCATCGGCGGCGAGACCATCTGCTACCTGGGCATCTTCCTGCTGTTCCTCTTCATGGGCGTGGAGAAATTCGCCTCCCTGGACCACGCCGCCATCGTGGCCGACCAGAAGGCCGCCGCCCTGGCCCAGGGCCGGGAGTATATCTCCGCCGAGGAGAAGATCCGCCGGGAAGAGGGCGAGGAAGCCTACCAGGCGGAGCTGAAAAAGCAGGCCGACGCCAAGGCCAGGGAGGAGGCCCGCTTCGCCCGGCTCTCCCCCGAGAAGCAAAAGGCCAAACAGGCCGCCCACCAGAAGCTGCTGGCCCAGTTCAACGCCCTGCGCAAGGCGGCGGGCCGCGAGGCATACACGGAATAAATAGCGCATGAGGAAAGGAAGGATCCCATGAAAGCCCAACAGTTCAACGACGGCTGGTACTGCCGCCACCTGGAAGAGCCGGGCCCCGGCCTGGCTGTCACCTTGCCCGACGACGCCATGCTCCGGGAGCCCCGCAGCGCCACCTCCATGGGCGGGCTGAACGTCAGCTGGTTCGAGGGCCGGGATTACGCCTACACCAAGACCTTTACCCTCTCGGAGCAGCAGCTCTCCGGCACCCTGCTGCTGGAATTTGAGGGGGTCTACCGCAAGGCGGAGGTGTACCTCAACGGTCAGAAAGCCGCCTTCCGCCCCTATGGCTACACCAATTTCTATGTGGATGGCAAGCCATTTGTCCACGCCGGGGAGAACACCGTGGAGGTTCGGGCCTTCAACGCCGACCAGCCCAACTCCCGGTGGTACTCCGGCGCCGGCATCTACCGCCCTGTCAAGCTGTGGACGGGCCCGGAAAATCACGTGGATGTCAACGGTATCAAGGTCAAGACCCTCTCCCTGGACCCGCCCACCGTGGAGATCACGGTGAAAACCGCAGGCGACGGCCCTGTGGAGGTGGCGTTGCTGGATGGCGATAAGGTCATGGCCTCCGCCGAGGGGGACGGCCGCCGCTTCACCCTCACCGCCCCCGGAGCGGAGAGCTGGGGCGTGGCCCATCCCCGACTGTACACCTGCCGCGTGACCTTCGGCGAGGACACGGCGGAGACCACCTTCGGCTTCCGCACCCTGTCCTGGGGCCGGGACGGCCTGGTGATCAACGGCCAGCGGGAGATTCTCCGGGGCGCCTGCATCCACCACGACAACGGCCTGCTGGGCGCCAAGTGCGACCCGGAGGCCCTGGAGCGCCGCATCCGCATCCTGAAGGACAGCGGCTACAACGCCCTGCGCTCGGCCCACAACCCCTGCTCCAAAACGGCCCTGGACATCTGCGACCGCCTGGGCATGCTGGTGATGGACGAGTATATCGACCACTGGTATATCCACAAGACCATGTACGACTATGTGGACTATTTCTTCGACTGGTGGCAGCAGGATCTCACCGACATGGTGGACAAGGACTACAACCACCCCTGCGTCATCCTCTACTCCACCGGCAACGAGGTGGCGGAGACGGCCCAGCCCAAGGGCATCCAGCTGGCAAAGGACATGACCGCCCTGCTCCACACCCTGGACGGCACCCGCCCCGTCACCTGCGGCGTCAATATCTTCTTCAACTTCTTAAACCATATCGGTTTCGGCCAGTATTCCGACGAAAAGGCCGCCAAGGAGGCCGCCAAAGCCGCCAAGGCCAAGGCGGAGGGCAAAAAGGCCAAGGAGAGCAGCACCGGCTCCAAGTTCTTCAACGATATGGCGGGCCTCATGGGCGCCGACTTCATGAAGTTGGGGGCCACGCTCCACATGAGCGACGTCACCACCCGGGAGTCCTTCGCCAACATGGACGTGGCGGGCTACAACTACGGCGAGAAGCGGTATAAAAAGGATCTGAAGAAGTACCCCGACCGCATTATCCTGGGCTCGGAGACCTTCTGCTTCGACGCCTATAAATTCTGGGAGCTGGCCAAGGCCAACCCCCGCCTCATCGGCGACTTCGTCTGGGCCGGCATCGACTACCTGGGCGAGGTGATGATCGGCTCCTGGGAGTACGGCGACTACGCCAAGAATTTCGACGCCGGCCTTGGCTGGATCAGCGCTGGCAGCGGCCGCATCGACCTGACGGGCAAGCCCCTGGGGGAGGCGCTGTACACCAAGGTGGCCTTCGAGCTGGAAAAGGGCCCCTTCCTGGCGGTGCGCCCCCTGTGCCACCAGGGCAAGCACAGCCCCAGCGCCTGGAAGATGACAAACGCCATGGCCTCCTGGAGCTGGCGGGGCTATGAGGGGAAAAAGGCCACCGTGGAGGTCTACGCCCGGGCCGAGAGCGTGGAGCTTCTCTTAAATGGCAAGTCTATGGGCCGGAAGTCCCCCCGGGGCGACTGCCGGGTGATTTTCCACGTCCCCTATAAAAACGGCACTCTGGAGGCCGTGTCCTACGACCAGCAGGGCCGGGAGCTGGGCCGCGACCGGCTGGTGACGGCAGGGGAGAGGACGGAGCTGCGCCTGGAGGCGGAAAAGACCGCCGCGGCCCCCGGCGGCCTTGCCTTCCTGCGGCTGCGCTACACCGACGAAAACGGCGTCACCAAGCCCTGTGAGCGGGGCATCGTCACCGCCTCCGTCACCGGCGGCACATTGGAGGCCTTCGGCTCCGCCTGCCCCTTCTATGAGCAGAGCTATCTGGACGCCGAGAGCGACACCTACTACGGCGAAGCCCTGCTGATCGTCCGGGCGGGGGAGAGCGGCACCATCACCGCCACCGTCACAGACGGCGCCCACACGGGCACCGCCGCCGTCGCCATCGGCGGCTGATACCGCGGCATACCTATTTGATAAAACGCGCTCCGGGGGAAACGGCTTGCCACGCCGTTTCCCCCGGAGCGCTTTTTGTGCCCCGCCCCGGCGGGGTTTTTCTTTTTCCTGCCGGTGTTGCGCTTTCTGACAAATTCTGTTATACTGACAAAAAAGCGTCACGTTGGGGTGATTATCTTGTATAGAATTGCTATCGTGGACGACCTGCCGGAGGAGCGGGAGACGCTGCGGGGCTTTTTGCAGCGCTACGGCGCGGAGCGGAAACTGGCCCTGTCCGCCGACGAGTATGCCGACGGCGAGGGCTTTCTCGCCGGCTATGAGAATAACTACGACATCGTCCTCATGGACATTGAGATGCAGGGCATCGACGGCATGGAGACCGCCCGCCGCCTTCGGGAGCGGGACGAGAAGGTGTGCCTCCTGTTCGTCACCCACATGGCCAACTACGCCGTCCAGGGCTATGGCGTCCGGGCGCTGGACTTCCTGGTGAAGCCCGTGGGCTATGAGAACTTCAGCATGAAGCTGGACCGGGCCGTGGTGGCCGCCGAACGGGCCAGGAAGAAGGAGATCATCGTCTCCACCGCCGAGGGCGACCGCCGTCTGCCCATCGACGAGCTGTACTACGTGGAGGTCATGAACCATACCCTGATCTACCACACCAAGGGCGGCGCCCTGTCGGTCCGGGGCCCCATCCGGGACTGCGAGACGCTGCTTGCCCCCTACGATTTTGCCCGCTGCAACAAGAGCTATCTTGTGAACATGAGCTACGTTACCGAGATCCGCCGCAATGAGATCCGGGTAGGGGACGCCCTGCTGCCCATCGGCAGCACCCGGCGGCAGGAGTTTTTGCGCCGCCTTGCCGAGTATATGGGGGACATTGTGCTATGAGCTTCTGGACAGAAGAACTGCTGCGGCTGTTTGGCGGCGCTATGTTTCAGCTTGCGCTGGCCATGCACCTGTTCGCCTTCCCCACCTTCAAGCGCCGCCGCTATTTCTGGCTCCGCTCGACGCTGTTCGCCCTGCCGGCCATGGCGGGCTTTGAGGTGAGCCTGCGGCTGTTCCCGGCGGGGGTCCTGCCGGACGTGCCCTTTCTGGACCGGGCGCTGCTGCTGATCCCCATGGCCTGGTTCTACCTGATGCTGCTGTGCTGCTACGAGTGTACGCCCCGGGAGGCGCTGTATTCCGCCTCCTGCGCTATGGCGCTGCAAAACGGTCTTTTCAACATCTTCTGGATCATCATGCGCGCCTCCGGCTTCGGGGAGTACAGCCCGGCGGCGCTGGCGGTGTCCTGGGCGCTGATGGTGCTGCTCTACGGCACGGCGCTGCTGGTGTTCCACCAGTGGATGCTGGACCGGGAGGGCCACACCCTGCCCCGGTACCGGGTGATACAAAACGCCGTCATCATTCTCCTGGTGGTGATTTTTTTCAACCGCCGGGCCGACGGCTCGGCCTACGAAAATTACGTCTACGCCGCCTATTTTATCGCGGATATTCTGGCGCTGCTGCTGCAAATGAGCCTGCTGCACGAGACGGACCTGGCCCTGAAAAATGAGATCATCGCCCAGCTTCTCACCTCCGAGCAGAAGAAGCAGCAGATGACCACCGAGAACATCGAGCTTATCAACCGCAAGTGTCACGACCTGCGCCACCAGATCAAGGCCCTGCGCCACATCAGCTCCGAGGATGAGCGCAACGCCTACATCCGCCAGGTGGGGGACGCGGTGCTGTTCTTTGAAAGCGCCGTAAAGACCGGCAACCAGACCCTGGACCTGATCCTCATGGAGAAGCAGCTCTACTGCAAGGAGCACGGCATCACCCTCACCTGCGTCTGCGACGGCGCGGAGCTGGACTGGATGGAGGCCGCCGACCTCTACGCCCTGTTCGGCAACGCCCTGGAGAACGCCATCGAGAGCGTCCGGCAGGAGGCGCCGGAGAACCGGGTCATCAGCTTCCGCTCCGGCCAACGCGCCGGGTTCTTGTCCCTCCATTTTGAAAACTATCTGGGCCATGACCTGGCCATGCGGGACGGCATGCCCCTCACCACCAAGGACGACCGGCAGTACCACGGCTTCGGCATGCTCAGCATCCGCCACATCGTGGAGAAATACGGCGGCACCATGAGCATCCGCACCGACCGCAACCTCTTCCGCCTGGATATCCTCCTGCCCTGTCCCCGGGAGGAGCAATCCTCCGAATAACGCGAAATCGTCAGATTGCGGACGAAGAATATTTGCGGACAGCTTATCGACACGCATGGGGGATTGTGAAGGGGGACGGGAGTCCCCCTTCACGTGAAATACACACAAACGCGGGAGCGTCCTGGACGCTCCCGCGTTTGCGCGCAAACAAAAAGCGCGGATCCCCGCTTTTTGTTTGCGCCGCAAAAGACGGTGTTTGCGCCAAGCTGTGGACGAACTGTGAATTAGCTGTTACTATAAAACCAGCATTTTCCACAAGCGGGGGCTGTGAGACGGCTCCAAAATTATGCTAAAGGGAGGAAACAATGAAAAGCAAGAAAATTGGTCTCAAGCGCGGTCTTGCGGTCATTCTGGCGTCAGTGCTGGTACTGTCGCTGTTTGTCACAAGCGTAGCGCAAACCTGGTCGGGCAAGATTAATGCCTTCCTGGGCACCTCCAGCTATACCACGGTAAAAAGCGGAGAGAGCACCAGCGACGGCATCTACTTCGAGTCCGAGTTCACCACCCTGAAGGAGGTCATCGACGCCAAGGAAGCCCTGGCCCGGGAGATCTCCCAGGAGGGCACCGTTCTTTTCAAGAACGACGGCGCCCTGCCCCTGGACGCCTCTTCCGAGAAGGTGACCGTCTGGGGTCTTAACGCCCTGGCCCCCACCTACGGCGGCCTGATCGGCTCCACCACCTCTGTCAACTCCGCCGACGGCCAGACCACCGTCAGCCTCATTGACGCCCTGCGTGAAAACGGCGTCACCCTCAACGAGGACCTGCTGAGCCTGTACAACAGCTCCGAGGCCGACGCCTTCCGCCGCAAGGCGGCCTTCTTCGGCCAGGAGGTTCCCGGCCACTCCCTGATCCCCGTGTTCTGGCCCATGTTCGAGACCGCTGACAGCTACATGATCGGCGAGCCCGGCGCGGACTTCTACACCGAGGACGTTCTGGCCGCTGCCAAGGATACTGCCGCTCTGGTGTTCCTCTCCCGCGACAGCTCCGAGGCCTCCGACTACGCCGTGTCCACCATGAAGGACCCCAACGGCGACAATTTCGAGCGCCCCATGGCCCTGTCCGACAATGAGCGGGCCCTCATCGAGCTGGCCAAGGCCAACTCCAACGGCAAGGTCATCGTGGTTCTCAACTCCGACGTGACCATGGAGATCGGCGAGCTGAAGAACGATCCCGCCATCTCCGCCATCGTGTGGGCGGGCCTGCCCGGCGCCTACGGCTTCCGGGGCGTGGCCGACGTGCTCACCGGCGCGGTGAACCCCTCCGGCCACATCGCCGACACCTATGCCGCCAACTCCACCTCCGCCCCCGCCATGCAGAACTTCGGCCTCTTCTTCTTCGATGCCCCCGAGGGCGAGCTTGACCCCGCCAACGACAAGGGCAACTGGTACATCGTGGAGACCGAGGGCATCTACGTGGGCTATAAGTACTACGAGACCCGCTATGAGGACGCCGTTCTTGGCCAGGGCAACGCTGCCGGCGACGCCGGTGTGTTCGCCTCCAACGGCGGCTGGGACTACGCCTCCGAGGTGGTCTATCCCTTCGGCTACGGCAAGTCCTACACCACCTTCTCCCAGGAGCTGCAGAGTGTTGAGTTCAACATCGGCGGCGAGAGCAAGGCTGTCGTCACCGTCACCAACACCGGCGACGTAGCCGGCAAGAGCGTGGTGCAGCTCTACGCCCAGTCCCCCTACATCCAGGGCGGCGTGGAGAAGGCCGCCATCCAGCTGGTGGGCTTCGCCAAGACCGACACCCTGGCCCCCGGCGCCAGCGAGACTGTCACCGTGGACTTCGACGCCAAGTACGTGGCCTCCTATGACGAGACCGCCGTCAAGGCCGACGGCACCCAGGGCGCCTGGGTCCTGGACCAGGGCGACTACTACTTCGCCATCGGCAACGGCGCCCACGAGGCTCTGAACAACGTGCTGGCCGCCAAGCTGGGCAGCACCGACAACCTGGTCACCATCACCGATGACGAGGTCATCAACGCCGACAACGCCAAGCTGATCACCGTGGAGAGCAGGGACATCGAGACCTACTCCCAGGGCGTACAGAACCAGCTGCAGGACGGCGACATCCGCAACCTTCTGCCCGAGCGTGGCGTGGAGTTCATCACCCGCGCCGACTGGAGCAAGGGCTGGGATCCCGTGTGGGGCATCGCCCCCTCCGAGGAGATGCTGAAGAACCTGCACAACCAGGTCTATGAGTTCACCGAGAACGGTGACGGCGAGGTCTGGGGCCAGAGCAACGGCATGCGCCTCATCGACATGGTGCTGGTGGATGACGAGGGCAACTACCAGGGCACCGTGGCCCTGGACGATCCCCTGTGGGATACCCTGCTGGAGAACGTGACCCTGGATGAGGCCGTGGCCTTCATGAAGGGCGCCGGCGGCAACTTCGAGCCCATCGACTCCATCGGCCTCCACGTGGTGGCCATTTACGACGGCCCTGTGGGCTTCGTGGCCGACCAGGTGCCCGGCTATACCTCCAACTGGACTGCCTCCGAGTCCGATGAGCCCACCTACGTGGGCCCCAACGACGAGTACGCCAACTGGCAGATGCCCACCATGCCCACCGAGCCTGTGGTGGCTGCCACCTTCAACGTGGAGCTGGTGGAGCGCGAGGGCGAGCTGTTCGGCGAGGACTCCCTGTGGGCCAACGCCAGCTCCCTGTTCGGCCCCGGCCTGAACAACCACCGCGCCACCTACTGCTCCCGTAACCACGAGTATTATTCCGAGGACTCCATGCTCACCAACATCCTGGGCGTGGCCGTCTGCAAGGGCGGCAAGTCCAAGGGCCTGATGATGGAGCCCAAGCACTTCGCCCTGAACCACCAGGAGGCCAACCGCTCCGGTACTGCCACCTTCGTGTCCGAGCAGGCCGCCCGTGAGATCGAGCTCCGCGGCTTCCAGGGTGCGTTGGAGGGCAACTACGCCCAGGGCGTCATGACCGCCTTCAACCGTCTGGGCACCGTCTATGCCGGCGCTCACCGTGGCCTGCTGACCGGTATCCTCCGCGACGAGTGGGGCTACACCGGCTACGTGGTCACCGATATGATCAACGGCCCTGAGTACATGAACTGGCGTGACGTCACCTTCGCCGGCGGCGGCGGCTGCCTGACGGAGAACGCCTACGATGCCTCCATCATCGGCGACCCCAACTCCGCTGACAACATGAAGCTCATCCAGAAGGATACCGCTTTCCAGCAGGAGCTGAAGCAGATGCTGAAGTATGACCTCTATACCTTCGCCAACTCCAACACCATGAACGGCGTCACCAGCGATACCCGCGTCGTCCGCGTCCACCCCTGGTGGGAGACCACGCTGATCGCGGTGAACTGGGCTGCCGGCGTGCTGACCGTGGCGGCCTGTGCCTGGTATGTGAGCGCCCTCTTCGGCAAAAAGAAAGAACAGTAAAGGAGGACTGAACCATGAATAACAAGAAAATTACCCTGGGCTTTGTCCTCGCTGCCGTCTCCACCGTGCTGGCCATCGTGGGCCTGTTCCTGTACAAGAGCGTGGGGCAGCAGATCGGCACCACCAACACGCTGCTGATTCTGGCGGCGGTGGCAGGCGCTGCGGCGCTGGTGCTGGCCCTGGTGCTGGGCAAGGAGATCCCCAACTTCTTCCTGATCGCCCACGCCGTTCTCCTCATGGCCGCCGTGGGGGTGTCCGTGGCCCCTGTGGTGAACGATATGGGCCTGGTGTTTGCCGGCCTGTACCAGATGGACATCATCAACGCCTACATCACCTTCGCGGTGGTGGCCTGCGTTGCCTGGCTGGTGTCCGTCGTAGCCTCCTTCCTGGGCGTTACCCCCAAGGAAGCGTAATCTAACCACCGAATACGGCGGCAGCGCCATGCTGCCGCCGTATTTTCCAATCTCCCTAAATGGCGCAAAGGAGCGGGCGAAGCCCGCCCGCTGCTTTCTGTCATTTGCGATTTTATGCGATTATAATGGATGCGAGGTAGGACAATGGACAACGAAAAGCAATTCGCATTGTTCCGTCGGGTGGACACCGGCGTCTTTCTGGCGCTGTGTCTTATGGGCGCCGTGCAGACGGCGCTGTATCTCCGTCTGGCCTCCGCCGCCATGGCGTTGACGGCCCTTGGGCTGGAGGCGCTGCTGCTGCTCATGGCCTGGGCGGCGCGGCAGGGGCGTATGCCCTTCTTGCTTGTGGCCGTGGCGGCAGGCGGCATTGTGCTCAACAGTTTCCTCAACTACGGCGAGACCACCCATTTCGCCACGCTGATTCTTGTCCAGGGCATCCTGGCGGCGGTCTGGGCCGTGGCGGGCAGCGTATGGATGCTCCGGGCCCGCTTGCCGGTGGGCCGCGTGGCGGTGGTGCCCCTGGCGCTGATGGCGGTCATCATCGCCGCCGTTTGCTGGGTCTGGCACACCAACACCGCCGCCGACCGGGCCTGGGACGGCCACGCCAGGCACACCCTCTGGGCGGTGCCCGCCAAATTCGACACCGGCGACATCCCCCAGGCGGGCACGGTGGAGGAGCTTGTCTATGACACGAAGGCCTACGCCACCGACTCCCGCCCCGTCACCAAGCGGGCCCTGGTGTACCTGCCCTACGGCTACGACCCGGAGGGTCACTATAACATTCTCTATCTGATGCACGGCACCGGGGACGACGAGAACTACTGGCTCCAGACCCACGCCGACAATAAAACCATGCTGGATCGGATGATCGCCCAGGGGGAGATCGAGCCTCTGATCGTGGTCACCCCCACCTTCTACGTGGAAAATGACGGCATGGACAGCAGCCTGGATATCCTCACCTATTCCTTCCGTGACGAGCTGCGCCGCGACCTGATGCCCGCCGTGGAGAGCAAATACGCCACCTGGGCCGAGACGGCGGACGACGCCGGCTTTGCCGCCTCCCGGCACCACCGGGCCTTTGCGGGATTGTCCCGGGGCGCCGTCACCACCGCCAACGCCGCCCTCTGCGGCAGCCTGGACTACTTCGCCTCCTTCGGCCTGTTCAGCTCCTTCCGCACCACCGAGGACTACCTCCGCGACACCATCCAGTCCCCGGCCTGGCAGGCCCTACCCATCGACTACCTGTACGCCACCACCGGCAACTTCGACTTTGCCACCCCCTATATGATCCCCGGCTACCGCATGCTGTGCGACCTGGAGCCCCGGCTGGTCCAGGGGGTCAACACCGATTTCGACATCTTCCCCATGCGGTACCATTCCATCGGCCACTGGCACCTGTCTCTTTACAATTTCCTGCAAAAAGTCTTTTAACGGAGGGCGTTTCTATGGAAAACAAGAAGAAAAAATCCGTTTGGCGCTATCTGCTGCCCGCGCTGGTCATCATCGTGGCCGTGGTACTGGTGGTCAACCGCTACACCGTGCGCCAGGTGTGGTGCAATGTGTTTGCCCCCACGCTGCCCATGGATGAATCCACGGAATGGGCAGGGGGGAGGACCTACGAGCATCTGGCCTACGCCAATGACTCCGACGCCCAGTACATCGATCTGTATGTGCCGGAGGGAGAGGCCAATCCGCCCCTTTTCGTGCTGATCCACGGCGGCGGCTTCGCCTTCAACGACGCCCAGTCCCGCCAGGCCCAGTTTATGTACCGCTATTTCCGTGACCACGGCTTTGCCTGCGCCAGCGTCAACTATCGCCTGTCCACCGAGGCGGCCTACCCCGCCGCCACCGAGGACGTGAAGGCCGCCGTCCGCTTCCTGTGCCATAACGCCGATGCGTACGGCTTCGACGGCCAGCGCATCGCCGTGTGGGGCGAGTCCGCCGGGGGGTATCTGGCCGCCATGACGGCCCTCTCCGCCCCCGACGCCTTTTGCGATACCCTCTGCATCGGCGAGACGGCGGCGGAGCGGTTCCCCATGCCCGCCTTTGACGCCCTGGTGGACTATTACGGCTGCATCGACTTTGTGACCCAGCGGCAGAACTTTGCCCAGGAGGGCCTGGCGTCCTGGATTCCCACCGTGGCCAACGGCTGGGCCAACGACGTGCTGGGGGAATACGGCAGCCTGGAGGAGATGTGGTTCCGTAAGAATTACGCCGACTGGGGCGTGGCGGAGACGGTGGAGGCCAGCCCCCTGCAGCGGGCCCGCCGCCAGGAGAACGGCAACCCCGCCATGGACACCCTGATCGTCCACGGCGACGCGGACATCACCGTGTCCCACCTGCAGTCGGTGGAGCTGTATGACGCCCTGACGGCGAACGGCGAGAACGCCACGCTGTGGCTGGTGCCCCGGTGCAAGCACGCCGACGACCGCCTCTTTACCGACGCGCAGCTCAGCCAGGTGGCCGACTTCCTGTGGGCCGCCTTTGGAGAATAAAGGGAGGACAGAGATATGAAGCACGCTGATTTGGTTTCCCGGCTCACCTTAGAGGAAAAATGTCACCTGCTCTCCGGCCGTGACTTCTGGCAGACCCAGAGCGTCAAGCGGCTGGGCATCGAGAGCATCACCCTGTCCGACGGCCCCCACGGCGTCCGCAAGCAGGAGGGCGCCGGCGACCAGCTGGGCTTAAACGGCTCCCTGCCCGCCACCTGCTATCCCACCGCCGCCACCATGGCCAACTCCTGGGACCCCGCCCTGGGGGAGGCCCTGGGCGAGCTGCTGGGGGAGGAGGCTGCCAGCCAGGACGTGTGCGTGCTGCTGGGCCCCGGTCTCAATAGCAAGCGCAGTCCCTTGTGCGGCAGGAATTTTGAGTATTTCTCCGAGGACCCCTATCTGGCGGGCAAAATGGCCGCCGGCTACATCCGGGGCATCCAGAAAAACGGCGTCTCCGCCTGCCCCAAGCACTTCGCCGCCAACAATACGGAGCTGCGCCGCATGGCCTCCAACTCCGTGGTGGACCAGCGCACGCTGCGGGAGATCTACCTCACCAATTTTGAGATCGCCGTGAAGGAGGGCCACCCAAAGGCCATCATGTCCTCCTATAACATGGTCAACGGCGTCTACGCCAACGAAAACGAGCAGCTTCTCCAAAAAATCCTCCGGGACACCTGGGGCTTCGACGGCTTCGTGGTGTCCGACTGGGGCGCCTGCAACGACTTTGTGGACGGCGTCCGGGCCGGCTCCCATCTGGAGATGCCCTCCACCGGCGGCGACAGCCCCCACCAGTTGATGCAGGCCGTCTACGAGGGCCGCATCAGCGAGGCGGAGGTGGACGTACGGGTGGATGAGCTGCTGGACGTGGTGTTGGCAACGCGGAAAGCCGTGGACGGCCTCAAGGGCAAGCCCTTTGACGTGGACGCCCACCACGCCTTTGCCCAAAAGGCCAGCGAGCAGTCCATCGTCCTGCTGAAAAATGAGGATAACATTCTGCCCCTTAAAAAGGGCAGCCGGGTGGCGGTCATCGGCGAGTTCGCCCAAAAGGCCCGCTACCAGGGCGCCGGTTCTTCCGTAGTCAACTGCACCCGGCTGGACAACACCATGGACGTGATCGGCCACTTCGACCTGAACGTGGTGGGCTTTGCCCCCGGCTATCCCCGCCACGGCGCGCCTGACCCGGCCATGATGCAGCAGGCCGCCGACCTTGCCAAACAGGCGGACTACGTGCTGCTGTACCTGGGCCTGGATGAAATCAGCGAAAGCGAGGGCCTGGACCGGCCCAACATGGCCCTCCCCCAGTGCCAGATTGAGACCCTCCAAGCCGTCTCCCGCGCCAATCCCAACGTGATCGTGGTGCTCTCCGCCGGCTCCGCCGTCGAAATGCCCTGGCTGGACCAGTGCCGTGGCCTGGTACACGGCTACCTCTGCGGCCAGGCCGGCGCCTCCGCCGTGCTGCGGGTGCTGCTGGGTGAGGTCAACCCCTCCGGCAAGCTGTCCGAGAGCTACCCCCTCCGGTATGAGGACTGCTCCTCCGCCCCCTACTTCCCGGCCCGTGAGCGGAACGTGGAGTACCGGGAGGGCCTGTACGTGGGCTACCGCTACTACGACACCGCCCGCGTCCCCGTGCTGTTCCCCTTCGGCTTCGGCCTGAGCTACACCACCTTTGCCTACAGCGATTTGCATGTCACGGAAAAGGCGGCCACGTTTACCCTCACCAATACCGGCGACAGAGACGGCGCCGAGGTGGCCCAGCTCTACGTCCATGCCGTTAATCCCACGGTCTACCGCCCCCATAAGGAGCTGAAAGGCTTCCAAAAGGTTTTTTTGAAGGCCGGGGAGAGCAAGACCGTCACCATCCCCCTGGATGACAAGGCCTTCCGCTACTGGAACACCGTCACCGGGAAGTTTGAGATCGACGGCGGCGACTACGAGATTCAGATTGGCGCCAGCGTGGCGGACGTGAAGCTGCGTGGCACCGTCACCGTGGCGGGCACCGGCGCCCCTGCCTGCGAGGATTTGTCCCGCCTGCCCAGCTACGTCAGCGGCCATATCAAAGCCGTGTCCGATGAGGAGTTTGCCGCCCTGCTGGGCCATGAGATCCCCGACGGCCGCTGGGCCGGCACCATCCAGCCCAACGACGCCATCGCCCAGCTCTACTACGCCCGCAGCCTGAAAGCCCGCCTGGTGTGGAAGGTCATGGACAGCCTGCTGCAACGGTCGGTGAAAAAGGGCGAGCCGGATTTGAACATCATCTTCACCTACAACATGCCCATCCGGGCCATCGGCAAGATGGCGGGAGGCCTGGTGTCCCAGGAGATGTGCGACGGCATCCTGGCCATCGTCAACGGCCATGCCCTGGGCTTTTGCAAGGGCCTGGGCAAGGTGGCGGCGGGCTTTTTCCGCCAGCGCAAGCGTGCCCGGCGGCAAAAAGAGCTGGCGTGACCGGGGCCGGCCCATTTCCCCACTGGACATAGCGAAAAAAGTGTACTAAAATGATGACGAGCCATCCGTGCCCCGGGCGAGGAAAGCAGGGGCGTGGGTGGCTCGTCTGCAGAAGCCCCTCCGGCGGGGGAGCCTCTGGGAAAAGCGCGATATTTGAGGATAGAGATAGAGGAAACAGTATGAAACTTCTGACCGTTACGGTGCCCTGCTACAACTCCCAGGACTATATGGAAAAGTGCATCGACAGCCTGCTCACCGGCGGTGAGCGGGTGGAGATCATCATCATCGACGACGGCTCCACCGACCGCACCGGGGAGATCGCGGACCGCTACGCGGCGGCGTATCCCTCCATAGTCCGGGCCGTCCACCAGGAAAACGGCGGCCACGGCGAGGGCATCAACCAGGGCCTGTGCCGTGCCACGGGCACGTATTTCAAAACCGTGGACAGCGACGACTGGTTGTTGGATTTTCCCCGCTTTTTAGACGCGCTGGAGGCGGTGGAGCGCCAGGGCGGCGTGGACCTTTTCATCACCAATTACTATTATGAGCACGCCGACGGCAAGGGCAACCGCTCCATCAATTTCTCCAACGCCCTGCCCCAGGGCCGTGTGTTTACCTGGGACGAGACCCGTCCCTTCCGCCTGGATCAGATCCTCATGATCCACGCCTGCACCTTCCGCACGGCGCTGCTGCGGCAGACGGGCTTGCAGATGCCCAAGCATACCTTTTATGAGGACAACTACATGGTCTACGGCAACCTCCGCCATGCCCGGCGGATGTATTACATGGATCTGGACTTATATCGCTACTTCATCGGCCGCAGCGGCCAGAGCGTCCAGGCGGACGTGATGGCCCGCCATTACGCCCATCAGCTCAAGGCCACGGAATTGTGCTTCACCTGCTATCATCTGGACGACCTGCCGGAGAGGCGCCAGCGCCTCTATTGCCGTCATGAGCTATTCACCATGCTGGCCATCTCCGTCCTCTACGTCCGCATCAACGGCACCGCCCAGGCGGAGCGTGACCTGGCGGAGATGTGGCGGGCCTGCCGGGAATACGATGAGGCGTGGGCGGAGCGCTTCCGCCGCCATATCATCCTGCGCCTGGCCTCCGTCCCCGGCAAGGGCGGCGCCGCCTTCGTCCGGGGCCTCTACAAGGTGGCCCACCGGGTGGTGCGGTTTAACTGACGTTTACAGCAGCACCCACTGCACCAGCAGCAACAGCCCCAGCCCCGGCAGGCCCAGGATGCCCACCGCCAGGGCGTTGAACCAGTTCATCCCCAGGCTCAGCCCGGTGTAGGGCGTGGTCATGTTGAGAAGCCACAGGGCGAAGAGGCCCAGGGCGGTATTCACCCCCACCCGCACGATGAGCTTTAGCGGCGACTTCACCAGCCGCCCCACCGCCAGCAGCAGAAACAGGCCCACTGCCCCGGCGGCGATCCACGTT
The DNA here is from genome assembly GCA_017412585.1 of Oscillospiraceae bacterium. GTDB lineage: Bacteria > Bacillota > Clostridia > Oscillospirales > Oscillospiraceae > Vescimonas. The sequence goes on along the minus strand of JAFPXK010000018.1, from coordinate 21,920 downwards.
ACGTAAGGCATGCGTCACCTCCCTCTGTGCTGACGGCGGCCACCGCCACCTTGGGTACCGGCACGGCGTGGGGCCGGGCCATGGGCACGCCGTTTTTGGCCTTGACACACCGCAGAATATAGTTGTACCGGGCCTTGCAGGCGTTGATCTCAAAGATGCTGGCCTCGATCAGGTCCGGGTCATCCACGCAGTTGAAGCGCACGTAGGCGTCCTTCATGGCCTCACTCAGCGACGCCATCTCCTGCAAAAGGCTGGCCATCTCCGGGTCAGACCGGTCACGTTTACGGGGCATAGTCCTTCCTCCTTGTACCAATAGTGTACGGGTAGTTTGGACAAATATGCCAGAGTTTAGTCAAAGGAGCTTCCCACCATGGAAACCGTGCATGAACAGTTTATGGCCCAGGCCTTGGCCCTGGCCCGGGAGGCCGCGGCGGCAGGGGAGGTGCCGGTGGGCTGCGTCATCGTCAGGGACGGCGCCGTCATCGGCAGGGGCCGCAACCGCCGGGAGGAGAAGCAGTCCGTGGCATCCCACGCGGAGATGGAGGCCATGGCCCAGGCCAACGCCGCCCTGGGCTCCTGGCGTCTGGAGGACTGCGATCTCTACGTCACCCTGGAGCCCTGCCCCATGTGCGCCGGGGCCATCGTCAACGCCCGCGTCCGCCGGGTGTTCTACGGCGCCCGGGACCGGGCCATGGGGGCCTGCGGCGGCGTGCTGAACCTCTTCATGGAGGACTTTCCCCACCACCCGCAATTAGTGGGCGGCATCCTGGCTGAGGACTGCGCCCAAGTCCTCTCCGACTTTTTCAAAAAAATGAGATGAGTCAAAAAAGAGCAAAAAGATGCCCCGCCGGCAAGGCTGTTCCAGGCTGCCGACGGGGCATTATTGTGTGTCTTCTATATACTCCATGATGTCACCAACTTGGCAGTGTAGTATCTGGCAAAAAACACCGATGGTGTGGGTGCTTACGCTCTCATTCCTCTTCAGCCGGGTGATTTGAGCGGGACTTATGTGGTAGCGGTTGATAAGCGCGTATTGGGTGATGCCCCGCTCCTTCATCGTCTGCCATAGACGTTTGTAAGTTATCATACTATACAAGCCACCTTCCACTTGCATAGTAACCGAATTTGGTATATATTAATATTAACCAATATCGGTCAATAAGAAACCAGATTAAGACAGGAGGGAGTATTGTGGAGTATAGAAAAAAATGTAATACCTGTGGAAAAATTTTCTGCTACACGGATAAGGATTTGAGAGAGAATGAAAGCAATGCTGCTATGGGAGCGCTGGAATCTGTCGGGAGTCTCGCATCAATGCTTGGCGGAGGCACAATTTTCCACACCCAGTATTTGACAAATCAAGCCAATCGTCACGATGACAAAGTCGTGGATTACAATAAGTGCCCGAATTGTAATTCCTCGAATGTTTCATTATTATCGGCTGACGAATGGGAAGAGTTGAAAGAGGAGGAGGCGAAGCCTAAAGGAAAACTGGCTGCTATCAGCAGCGGCGCAACGCCAGAGTCGTTATTGAAGCGGGCGATGATTTTTCTTGAGGATGGCGAGTGGGCTTCTGCGAGAGCATACTGCGAGGCGTGCCTTGACATGGATCCAGAGAATGCGCAAGCATATCTTGGTAAACTGATGGCGAAGCGAAAAGTACGGCATATTAATGACCTGGGTTCGTGCGAAGAGCCGATTGCCCAGGAAAAGGATTATGAAAAGATTATGCGTTTTGGTGACGAGAGCATCCAAAATGAAGTCAAAGGGTATAATGATACAATCTTAGCGCGTATCGAAGAAGAGCGACTAACAGCGCTATACAATAAAGCGGATAGACTTATGGATGCTGCAAAAAATGAAGATGCATGTTGGGCAGCAGCTCGCGCATTTCAGTCAATTGCGGGATTCAAGGACGCTGACGAAAAAGCGGAAATGTGTAAGCGACGAATAGACGAGCTGCGTGAAGAAGCGCAAGCTGAAATGGAGCGAAAAGCGGAGGAAGCGCGCATTGCCAAAGAGAATGAAAAAGCAAATAGAGAGCGCATAAAGAAAAAACTATCAATCCTGATTCCAACAGCAACGGTGATTTGTGCTGTAATCATGTTACTCATAAAAGTGATAATTCCGGGCATCAATTACAAAAAAGCAACTGTGCTGCTTGAGACAGGACAGGACAAAGAGGCGATTGCCATTTTCGCGAAGATAGGTGGGTATAAAGATAGTGCAGAGATTGTCTATTCTACTGCTGTAAGTTATAAAAAAGAAAAAAGATATGTAGATGCAATTGCTGCGTTTTTAACTATTTCGGACTATAAGGACAGTGAAAAACAAATAGGAGCAATTGCAGACAAACTATTGACCGGCACAGAAAGTGAATTCCTGAATGATAAAGAATGGTACCACACAGGAACATATAAATATGGGGATGTTAAAAGAAAAGGAACAATCCAATTCTCCACAGGCAACAAAGTCATGATTGAAGTGATATGGAATATTCAGACCATCAAGATAGCAGGACAGTATACTCGGGGAACTGCATTTGAAGAGCCATATCGTGTAACAGGCTTTTCTGATGGTGTTCTATATTTGGAAGTAAGCGGAATGATGACAACCTGGGATGGAACAAATATGACGGACTATGAAGTGCAAGTTTCCGTTAATAATGATATGAAAGCTAAGGTTATCCAAGTCAATGGTGGCCCGTGGGAGTGAGAAAAATGCAAAAGAAACTGCTAATGTGAATGGAGCGTACTCAAATGACGGTAGAAGAATTTGCAAAAAAGTACAAAAAGCATAAAAGGACAGTTATTAATTGGGTGGAAAAGGGCTGGATACCTGGGACCATTACTACGCCTACAGGTGAAGTTGTCATTCCAGAGTTTGCTATGGAACCATACACATCAGCAAGAGCGAGAAGTGGAATCAAGGTGTATAGCAGCATTATTCGTGGGTGTATGGCGGGCAAGGCGGTTTGTCCGGAATTATTTAGAATGCCAGCACAACTGTTTCAAAAATACATTGGGAAATTGGTTGAGCTTGAATATGTGATTGAAGCAACAATTGACGATGTTACATATTACTTGCCTGGAGTAAAGTGCCTGGAGATAAATGACCTGACACAATCGGATATTGAGAGAGTGATACGTCGGGCGTTGAAAACGATTGAGCCAGTTGTGGAAGTGTTTGTAAAAAGCGCAGCTTCACAATTGGAGCTTTAGGAGCTGTCACACAATAACGAGAAAGCGCATGATCCGTTTTCCACCGAAAAAAACCATAAAGCCGGGGGCGGAACGCCCTCGGCTTTTCATGGTAGGAAGATAGATGAAAAAAGTGTTTTGTCTCTTGCAAGTATTAAGATACCCGCCTTATGTTACAAAAGTTCGGAATAAAATATTAAAAATGTATTAAATCCCGCGCAAACATTCTTTCTGCCGCCGACAGGCTTTGTCCTTTTCCTCCCGCCCCCTTTCGTACAATGGGGAGGAAAGGATGTGACAGAATATGAAAGAGAGCATTACCGTGGGCCTGGCGCTGACGGCCCTTCTCTTTGCCCTCACCTGGCTCCACGCCGGGGAGAGCGCCCCTGCCGAGGAAGAGGCACCGCCCGCCCCGGCGGTCACCGCCGCCGCCCCTGCCGCCGCCGGGGAGGAGGCCGTGGCTGTGGGCCTCCGGGATGAGGAGATTTCTCTCCGGGTGCTCATCGGCGACGCCGTGGAGACCATGACCATGGCGGAGTACCTGCCCTGCGTGGTGCAGGGGGAGATGCTGCCTGCCTTTGAGGAGGCGGCCCTGTCGGCCCAGGCGGTGGCGGAGCGCACCTATATTCTCTATCAGATCCAGTCCGGCGGCAAGCCCCGCCACCCCCAGGCGGACGTGTGCGACGATCCCGGCTGCTGCAGCGCCTATCTGAGCCAGGCGGAGGCCAAAGAAAAATGGGGCGACCAGTATGAGGCCCTGGCCCAGCGGGTCAAGGACGCCGTGGCCGCCACCGACGGCGTGGTGGCCCTCTATGACGGTCAGCCCATCATGGCGGTGTTCCACTCCTCCTCCGGCGGGGCCACCGCCCGCTGTGCCGACGTGTGGGCGGCGGACCTGCCCTACCTGGTCAGCGTGGAGAGCCCCGAGGGGGCGGACACCGTGCCCAACTATTACAGCGTCAAAACCGTGCCTGAGGCCGACTTTCAGGCCACCTTCGCCGCCGCCCACCCGGAGGCGGATTTCTCCGGCGACTGGCTGGGCAGCCCTGTGGCGGACGTTTCCGGCCGGGTGGCATCCCTCACGGTGGGCGGCGTCACCGTGTCCGGGGCGGAGATGCGGCGGCTCTACGGCCTGCGCTCCACCGCCTTCACCGTGGTGAGAGAAGGGGAGGGCGTCACCTTCCGTGTCACCGGCTACGGCCACGGCGTGGGCATGAGCCAGTACGGCGCCAACGAGCTGGCCCGCCAGGGCAAGACCTGGCAGGAGATTTTGCAGTGGTACTACACCGGCGTCACCCTGGGAGGGTATACAAATTCATAAAACTGTGCTATAATGCCCTGTCGAGTACGGCGAATTTACAAATTATTCAGGAAACGCCGCCGCCATCCGGTATAATAAATAGATAAATCATACCGGATTTTCCGCGTGACAGGGAGGTAAATCGCTTATGGCACGCAATATCCTTGTGGTGGAGGACGATCGGAACATCTCCGAGCTGCTCCGCATGTATCTGGAAAAAGAGGGCTTTGAGGTCCGCCTGGCCTACGACGGCGGCAAGGCCGTGGAGGAGTATGACGCCCAGGCCCCGGACATGGTGCTGCTGGACATCATGCTGCCCGTCATGGACGGCTGGGCCGTGTGCGACCATATCCGCAGCAAGGCCAAGACCCCCATCATCATGCTCACCGCCAAGTCCGATGTGGACGACCGCATCACCGGCCTGGAGCGGGGCGCCGACGACTACCTGGTGAAGCCCTTTGAGATGAAGGAGCTGATGGCCCGCATCAACGCCGTGCTGCGCCGCAGCGAGATCCCCAACGACACCAGCAAGAAGCTGACCTTCGACAAGCTGGAGATCAACCTGGACAGCTATGAGCTGCTGGTGGACGGCAAAAAGGTGGACACGCCCCCCAAAGAATTGGAGCTTTTGTATCACCTGGCCGCCACCCCCAACCGGGTCTACACCCGCAACCAGCTGCTGGACGAGGTCTGGGGCTTCGACTATTTCGGCGACAGCCGCACCGTGGACGTCCACATCAAGCGCCTGCGGGAAAAGGTGGAGAACGTGTCCGACCAGTGGGCGCTGAAAACCGTCTGGGGCGTGGGCTATAAGTTCGAGGTCAGGCAGTAACGGCCATGAAAGAGCGAATCCGTAAAACCTTCAACAGCCTCTACTGGCGCCAGTTCGCCCTGACGGCGGGCATGGTGCTGCTGACCATGGTGCTGCTGGGCGTGTCCTTCTTCGCCCTGAGCTTCAGCATCAACGTGTCCGAGCGCCGCAGCGAAATGCGCTCCCGGGCGGAGCTGATCGCCCAGATGTCGCTGGACTATTTCGCCGCCGGCATCGACCAGTCCGCCGACCAGGACGAGGCCCTGCGCAAGCTGGCGGTGGTGGCCTCCCGGATGACGGACGTGGACTTCCTCATCTGCAACACCCAGGGCGGCGTGGTGCTCACTACGGACGAAAGTCTGGTGGGCAAGTCGCTGAAGGTGCCGGAGACTGTGGTGCAGCAAACCCTGTCCGGCGATATGCGCTATGAGGGCCGGGGCACCCTGGGCATCTACGAGGCCAAGCAATACGTGGTGGGCGTGCCCATCGAGGCGGGGGAGGTGCCCATCGGCATGGTGCTGGCGGTGATGGACGCCGCCGCCCTGCTGGAGATGTGGCGTGCCTTCATCGGCCTCTTCTTCGTCACGTCCATCACCATTCTGCTGGTGGCGTTTCTGGCCAGCTCCGTCACCGCCATGCGCCAGATCCAGCCCATCACCGAGATGGTGGAGGCCACCCGGGCCTATGCCGACGGCAACTTTGACGTCCGTATGTCCAACGTGGAGAGCAGCGCCGAGCTTGCCGAGCTTGCCAGCTCCTTCAACGCCATGGCCGACTCCCTCCAGGAGACGGAGCGCCAGCGGCGGGACTTCATTGCCAACGTCAGCCACGAGCTGAAAACCCCCATGACCACCATCGCCGGCTATACCGACGGCATCCTGGACGGCACCATCCCCCCGGAGAAGGAGCGGCAGTATCTGCAGATCATCTCCGACGAGAGCCGCCGCCTCAGCCGCCTGGTCCGCCGTATGCTGGACATCTCCCAGATTCAGAGCAAGGAGATGAAGAAAAAGGACTTCGACCTGTGCGAGAGCATGCGCCTGGCCCTTTTGTCCATGGAGCAGCGCATCATCGACCGCCACCTGGACGTGGAGGCCGACATTCCCGACGAGCCCGTCATGGTCCAGGGCGACAACGATCTCATCACCCAGGTGATCTATAACCTGGTGGAGAACGCCGCCAAGTTTGCCACCCCCGGCACGGCGCTGTATTTAGGCGTCCGCACCGCCGGGGAAAAGGCCCTGGTCACCGTCCGCAACCGCGGCGCCACCATCGACGCCCAGGAGATTCCGCTGCTGTTCGAGCGGTTTCACAAGTCGGATAAATCCCGCAGCGAGGACAAGGACGGCTACGGCCTGGGCCTTTACGTAGTCAAGACCATTTTGAACCAGCACAAGGAGAAGATCACCGTCACCAGCGAAAACGGCGTCACCTCCTTCGTGTTCACCATGCAGCTCACCCAGAGCGCCCATCATAAAGAAGAGGAAGCCACCCATGCAGGAAGAAAACAGAGAGAAGAACACCGTTGAGGCCCCCTCCGGTCTCACCGCCGCCCCGGCAGCCCAGGAGGTGGTGGAGTGGTATACCCGCCCCGCCCCTGCGGCGGAGGAAGTGGTCAGCTATTACGTGCAGGATAAGCCCCTGCCGGGGGGCATTGCCCCCGGCAAGGCCGCCAAAAAGCGGCGCATCAAGCCGGTGTGGGTCATCACCGCCTGCGCCGTGCTGGTGCTGCTCACCGGCATCGCCGCCGGCGTCGTCGGCCTGGTCCGGGCCAACACCCCCGCCCCCGCTGCCGACGCCGACCTGCCCTCCACGGAGGAGGGCAGCCCCAGCTCCATCACCTCCATGTTCGGCGGCGAGAACAGCGCCATCCCCACCTATGACCCCCGGGGCACGGCGGATATGGTGACATTGTCCTCCGCCCCCGGCGAAGCCCTTACCGCCCAGGAGGTGTACGCCAAGGCGGCCCCCTCCACCGTGGTGGTGGTAGCCACCGCCGGCCAGGAGTCCTTTGTGGGCACCGGCATCATCCTGTCCTCCGACGGCTACGTGGTCACCAATGCCCACGTCATCGCCCAGGGGGAGGCCTGCTTTGTGGCCACCTATATGGGCCGTATGTACGAGGCCAGGCTGGTGGGCGCCGACGCCGAGGAGGACATCGCCGTGCTGAAGATGATGGACGCCGAGGATCTCCCCGCCGCCGAGCTGGGCAACAGCGATATGTGCCTGGTGGGCGATCAGGTCTACGCCATCGGCAACCCCCTGGGGGTGGAACTGATGGGCACCATGACCGAGGGCATCCTCTCCGCCATCAACCGCACCATCACCAGCGACGGCCGCAGCGTCAACGTGCTGCAGACCACCGCCGCCCTGAATAACGGCAACTCCGGCGGCCCCCTCATCAACGACAGCGGCCAGGTCATCGGCATCAACACGCTGAAAATGAGCAACTCCGGCCACCGCCGTGACGAGGCCACCGTGGAGGGCCTGGGCTTTGCCCTGCCCATGTCCGACGCCTGCTACGTCATCAATGAGATTCTCTCTACCGGCGCGTACAGCGGCAAGCCCACCTTCGGCATCACCGTTATCACCGAGTGGGACGAGGCGGGCGACAGCCACGTGGAGATTCTGGAGGTCACCCCCGGCGGCCCCGCCTGGTCGGCAGGGGTGGAGGCAGGGGACTGGCTCCTGTCCGTCAAGGGTGAGCCCGTCACCTCCACCGATGAGCTGATGGCCGTCCGCCGCACCTGCCACAGCGGCGACACCGTGGCGGTGGTCCTCCTGCGAAACGGCAAAACCGTCGAGACGGAGATCACCCTCACCCCGCAACGGTAAATGCGCTGCGGCGCAGCGCAATGCATGGCGCAGCCAAATCATGCCGCGCCAGCGGCAATTCATGACGGCTTGCCGTCAATTCATTAAAAAGGGGGCGGAGCCTCGGCTCCGCCCCCTTTTCGTGTCTATTCCCGTTTCCACACCGTCACCGCCGCGCACAGCAGCAAAAATACCCCGAAGGGCCGCCGCAATGACTCCGTGTCCACCAGGGCCGCCGCCACCGCCCCCAAGGCGGCAAAGGCACTGCCCCAGGGCACGGTGAGGCGGAGGGCGCCGGCGTCCAAAAGCCCGTTCTTCCGGTGCTGCCACACCCCCGCTGCCGCCGTGGGCAGGAAGTACAGCAGGTTGATGCACCGGGCCTCCTCCGGCGGCACCCCCAGCACCAGCGTCATCACCAGCAGCAGCAGCGTGCCGCCGCCCACGCCCCAGGCGGAGAGAATGCCGGCCCCAAGCCCCGCCGCCAGGGGGATCAGCCACTCCTTCATCGCAGATACCGCCACGCGCCGTACAGCAAAAACGCGGCAAACAGCCCCTTCAGCCACTTGGCCGCCACCGCCGGGAACAGCCTGCCCCCTACGGCGCCGCCCAGGGCCCCGCCGACCACGTAGGGCAGCGCCTCTCGCCAGGGGAAGTTCCCCTCCAGGGCGTACACCGCCGCCGACACCGCGCACAGCGGCAGTATGGCCGCCACGCAGGTGGCCAGGGCCCGTTTCGTCTCCCGGCGGCACCATACCCGCAGCAGCGGGGCCATCACCATGCCGCCGCCTCCGCCGAAGCAGCCGTTCACCGCCCCTGCCAGCGCCCCTGTCACCGCCAGCTTCACCTTGTCACCCATTTCGCCGCCCCCTTTTCGCAAGATAAGTACGCCGCCCATTGGGGCGGCTTTTTTCAGTGATACTTGCGATAGCTGCGGCAGTCGGTGCACTGGTCCTCGGTGGGGTTGGCCTCATGGGTGCCCACCTCAATGGCGTTGAGGCCGCAGTAGTTCACGTCCTTGCAATGGTGGGCGCAGTTGGTGACGGTGCAGCTGATGGCGCTGTTGGGGGTGCAGGACTTGCCCTCGTTGGTGCAGATGTTGTCCATTTCCGTTTCCTCCGTAATCAAAAAGTGTAAAAAAATAGAGCCAGGCAAATGCCTGACTCTATTATGGCTCCGTGATGAAAAATCATTCAGAATTATCAAATTTTACAGCCCTAAAATGTGTGTGGCGAACTGGAAATAGATCAGCAGCGACAGGGCGTCCACGATGGTGGTGATAAACGGCGAGGCCATCACCGCCGGGTCCAGGCCGATTTTTTTGGCCAGCAGCGGCAGCGTGCAGCCCACGAATTTGGCCACCGCCACGGCGCACACCAGCGTGGCGCACACCACCCCCGCCACCACCGGCGACAGGGCCGTGTTGCCCAGCAGCATCCGGTCAATGAGCATCATCTTGCCGAAGTTGGCCGCCGCCAGCACCACGCCGCACAGCACCGCCACCCGGATCTCCTTCCAGATGACCTGCAGCATGTCGGAGAAGTCCACCTCGTCCAGGCTCAATGCGCGGATGACGGTGACGCTGGCCTGGGAGCCGCAGTTGCCGCCGGTGTCCATCAGCATGGGGATGTAGGCCGTCAGCACCGGCACCACCGCCAGAGAGGCCTCAAAGCTGGTGATGATCAGCCCCGTAAACGTGGCGGACACCATCAGCAGCAGCAGCCAGGGGATGCGGGCCCGGAACGTGTCGAACACGGAGGTTTTGAGATAGGGCTTGTCGGTAGGGGTGATAGCGGCCATCTTCTCGATATCCTCGGTGGCCTCTTCTTCCATAACGTCCATGGCGTCGTCCACGGTGACGATGCCCACCAGCCGGTTTTCCTGGTCCACCACCGGCATGGCCAGATAGTCGTATTTGCTCATGGCCTGGGCCACGTCTTCCTTGTCGTCGATGGTGGAGGCGGCCACCACGTTGGGGTCCATGATGTCCTCAATCAGGTCGTCCTCGTCCGCCAGCAGCAAGTCCCGCACCGACAGCACGCCCAGCAGCTTCCGCCGGGGGTCGGTGACGTAGAGAATGTTGATGGTCTCCATGTCGCCGCCGATGCGCCGGATGCGCTTGAAGGCGTCGGCCACCGTCATGTCCTTTTTCAGCGACAAAAACTCCATGGTCATAATGGAGCCTGCCGAGTCCTCCGGGTATTTGAGAATTTCGTTGATGGATTTGCGCATCTCCGGCGTGGCCTTGTCCAGAATACGGATGACCACGTTGGCGGGCATCTCCTCCACGATGTCGGCGGCGTCGTCCAGGTACAGCTCGTCCAGCACTTCCTTCAGCTCCGTATTGGAGAAGCCGTTGATCAGCAGCTCCTGGGAGTCGCTCTCCAGCTCCACGAACACCTCCGCCGCCAGCTCCTTGGGCAGCAGCCGGTACAGCAGGGGCATCTGCTCCTGGGGGCCCGCCTCCAATATGGCGGCGATGTCCGCCGGCTCCATGGGCAGCAGCAGGTCCCGCAGCTGGGCATACTGTTTACTTCGCAGCAGCTCCTCGATTTTCTCCAGATATTCCTCCATGTGTTCCTCGCGGTCAAACATGGTCTGCGCCCCCTTTCCTGCCTGCGGCAAAAATAATACCACAACGACCCCCGGCAGGTGTTGTGGCGTGTGAAGCGAGCGCGGCGCTGCGGCCCCGCCCCAACCGTTACAAGCTTTAGCATCGCCGGGCAATGAAACTGCGTTAGATGATACCTTGGATTCGATATCGCCTGTTCAAACCATCTTGTAGTGTCTCCACCACTTCGCGGCAGCAGTCCGTATCCCTGCGGTAGCCTTACCTACCGGATCGATTCAGTTGTCACTGTAAGAATACTGGAAAAGCCCCGCCCTGTCAACCCCCGGGGAGGATTTTTGCCCCGGTTTTCCGAAGAAAAAATGCCTTGTGGCGCGGCACGAAATGTGGTATAATAAATCGCTTAATTGGCTTTACGATATTCATCCGCTGCGGCGATGGGGAAGGGAGGGGCAATATGGGCGTACACGACGGTCATCGCTCCCGCAAACGGGCGCAGTATCTCCGCCACGGGCTGGACAGCTTTGCCGACCATGAGGTGCTGGAGCTGCTGCTGTTCTACGCCATCCCCCGCCGGGACGTCAACGACCTGGCCCATACCCTGCTGGCCACCTTCGGCTCGCTGGAAAACGTGTTTGCCGCCTCTGACCAGGAGCTCCGTGCCATCCCCGGCATGGGGGAGGGCGCCGCCACGCTGCTGCGCCTCATCCCCGACGTCCAGCGCCGCCTGCGCCGCCAGGGGAAGCGGGAGCGGGTCTACAACACGCCGGAGAAGGTGGGCGGCTATCTGCTGCGCATGCTGGGGGACGAGCGGCAGGAGCGGCTTTACATGCTGTGTCTCGACGGCAAGGGCAAGCTGCTGGGGGAGAAGGTGCTGTCCACCGGCGACGGCGTCAGCACGGCGCTGCCCCAGCGCCAGGTGGTGAACTTCGCCCTGAGCTGCGGCGCTGCCGCCGTGGTGCTGGGCCACAACCACCCCAGCGGCGTGGCGCTGCCCTCGGAGGAGGACAGGGTGTCCACCCTGCAGGCGGAGGAGATTTTGCGCTCGGTGGACGTTCGATTGCTGGACCATATCGTGGTGGCGGACGGCGACTACGTCTCCATGCGCCAGAGCGGCTATTTGACACGTTGAGGAGGTGGGCCCATGCCCCCATTCAAGGTAAAAAGCGAATATGAGCCCGCCGGCGATCAGCCCCAGGCCATCGAAAAGCTGGCCGAGGGCATTGAAAATGGCCTGCGGGAGCAGGTGCTGCTGGGCGTCACCGGCTCCGGCAAGACCTACACCATGGCCAAGGTCATCGAGAAGGTGCAGCGCCCCACCCTGGTGCTGGCCCACAACAAGACCCTGGCGGCCCAGCTTTGCGAGGAATTCCGGGAGTTTTTCCCCGACAACGCCGTGGAGTATTTCGTCAGCTATTACGACTACTATCAGCCTGAGGCCTATATTCCCCATACCGACACCTATATCGAGAAGGACGCCTCCACCAACGAGGAGATCGACCGCCTGCGCCTCAGCGCCACCTGCGCATTGCTGGAGCGGCGGGACGTCATCGTGGTGTCGTCGGTGAGCTGCATCTACGGCCTGGGCGAGCCGGAGGACTTCGCCCGCATGATGATCTCCCTCCGGGTGGGCCAGACCATGGACCGTGACGAGCTGCTGCGCCGGCTGGTGGAGGACCGCTACGAGCGCAACGACATCGCCTTCGAGCGGAATATGTTCCGGGTCCGGGGGGACACGGTGGAGCTGTACCCCGCCTATTATAAAGACCGTGCCGTCCGGGTGGAGTTCTTCGGCGACGAGATCGACCGCATCACCGAGTTCCACCCCGTCACCGGCGCCGCCATCAAGTCTCTGCAGCACGTGGCCGTCTACCCCGCCAGTCACTACGTCACCCCCCGGGACAAAATGGACGCCGCCATCCGCCAGATCCGCAGGGAGCTGGATGCGCGCCTTGCCGAATTGGAGGGGCAGAATAAGCTGGTGGAGGCCCAGCGCCTGCGCCAGCGCACGGAGTACGACATGGAGATGATGACGGAGCTGGGCTACTGCTCCGGCATCGAGAACTATTCCCGCATCATCTCCCAGCGCCCGGTGGGCTCCGCCCCCATGACGCTGCTGGACTTCTTCCCCGACGATTTCATCCTGTTCGTGGACGAGAGCCACGTCACCCTGCCCCAGGTGCGGGCCATGTATAACGGCGACCACGCCCGCAAGCAGAGCCTGGTGGAGTACGGCTTCCGCCTGCCCTGCGCCTTCGATAACCGCCCCCTGCGGTTTGAGGAGTTTGAGGAGCGGTTTTCCCAGGCGGTGTACGTCTCCGCCACCCCCGGCGAGTATGAAAAGGCCAACGCCGGCCAGGTGGTGGAGCAGGTCATCCGCCCCACGGGCCTGCTGGACCCCCGGGTGGAGGTGCGCCCCGTCACCGGCCAGATTGACGACCTGACGGCGGAGATCGCCGCCCGGGCGGCGCGCAACGAGCGGGTGTTGGTCACCACCCTCACCAAGCGCATGGCGGAGGATTTGACAGAGCATTTCCGGGCCGGCGGCATCCGCGTCCGGTATATGCACTCCGACGTGGCCGCCCTGGAGCGCATGGAGATCATCCGGGACCTGCGCCTGGGCGAATTTGACGTGCTGGTGGGCATCAACCTGCTCCGGGAGGGCCTGGACCTGCCGGAGGTGAGCCTGGTGGCCATTCTGGACGCCGACAAGGAGGGCTTCCTCCGGTCCGAGACCAGCCTCATCCAGACCATCGGCCGGGCGGCCCGCAACGCCGACGGCCTGGTGATCCTCTACGCCGACACCGTCACTCCCTCCATGAAAGCGGCCATCACCGAGACGGAGCGCCGCCGGGAGATTCAGGACGCCTATAATAAAGCCCACGGCATCGTCCCCCGCACCATCCGCAAGAGCGTCCGGGAGATGGTGGAGATCAGCCACACCGCCGAGGAGGCGTCCCGCCTGAGCAAGCAAAAGCTCACCGACGCCCAGCGGCAGGAGACCATCGCCCGACTGGAAAAAGAGATGAAGCAGGCCAGCAAAATGCTGGAATTCGAGATCGCCGCCGCCCTCCGCGACCAGATCATCGAGCTGCGAAATCAGAAATAACCTTATAAAAAAGCCTTCCCCCTGGGGGGGAAGGTGGCGGCGAAGCCGCCGGATGAGGGGGCGATAAGCACCCAAGCACCCAAGCGCGCAAACCCGCCCCTCCGTAGGGCGGGACCTATGTGTCCCGCCAACCCCGCCGCGACCCCAGAGCCATCGGCCGAACGGCAAACGGCTGCAATGCTTTCGTAGGGGCGGGGCTCTGCTCCGCCCGCCTTCCCCTTGGGGGGAAGGTGGCGGCGAAGCCGCCGGATGAGGGGGCGATGCCCTGCCGCCGGATGAGGTGTAAAGCCACCGGATGAGGGGACGACACCCATCCATCCCCCCAAAAACCACCCCACAGGAGCGCCCATGAAACGATACCTCCCCTACCTATACGTCATCCTCGGCGCGGCGTGCTGGGGCTTTATCGGCCTGTTCAACCGCATGCTGTTCGACGCCGGCGTCACCACCGCCAACCGCGTCTTTATCCGCAATTTCGGCAGCTTCGCCCTGATGACCGCCGTCTTCGCCGCCCTCCGCCCCCAGGTGTTCCGCATCCGGCGGCGTCATCTGCCCATCTTCCTGGGCAGCGGTGCCATCGGCGTCATCGGCCTGGGCTGGACGTATTTCTCCTGCCAGACGATGTGCTCCCTGGCGGTGGCGGGCATCTTGCTGTACCTGGCCCCGTCCTTCGTGGCGTTCGGCTCGGCGCTGCTGTGGCACGCCCCTCTGACCCGCCGCAAGCTGCTGTCAGTGGCGGTAGCCCTGGCGGGCTGCGCCCTGGTCAGCGGCGTGGTGGGCGGCCTGGGCACCAATCGCCCTCTGGGCATCGCCCTGGGCGTGGCGGCGGGCCTGTGCTACGCCAGCTACACCCTCTTTGCCCACTACGGCCTTGCCCACTACGACGCCTACACCATGATTTACTGGACCTTCGCCGTGGCAGGCCTGGGCAGCTTCGTCTTCCTGGACGCCCCCGCCCTGGCCGCTGCTCTGCGCCAACCCCGGGGCCTCTGGGGCGCGGTGGGCCTGGTGGTCATCGCCACCGTGCTGCCCTACTTTTTCTACACCCGTGGCCTGGAGGGCGTGGAGAGCGGCACCGCCTCCGTCATCGCCAACGTGGAACCGGTGGTGGCGGCCCTGACCGGCGTGGTGTTCTTCCACGAAACCCTGACGGTCTGGACGGTTCTCGGCATTGTTCTGGTGCTGCTGGCCGCCGTATTGCTTGCAAAAGGAGAGCCCTCTCATGGCAAAACCAAAAGATGACAAAACCAACGTCATGCGCCTGCTGGACCAGCACGGCGTCCCCTATACCCCCCACTTCTACGACCCCGACGGCCCCATCGACGGCCTCTCCGTGGCCCGCGCCGTGGGGGCCGACCCGGAGGCGGTGTTCAAAACCCTGGTGACCCGGGGCGCCTCCGGCGGCTATTACGTGTTCGACATCCCGGTAGGCGACAGTCTCGATTTGAAAAAGGCGGCCCGGGCGGTGGGGGAGAAGTCCATCGCCATGCTGCCTCAGAAGGAGCTGCTGCCCCTCACCGGCTACGTCCACGGCGGCTGCAGCCCCGTGGGCATGAAAAAGCCCTTTCCCACCGTGTTCCATGAAACGGTGATTCTATTTGATACAATTTACGTCAGCGCCGGCAAGATCGGCGCTCAGGTGGAAGCAGACCCCACCGCCCTCATGGCCCTCATCGGCGCCGGGGCGGCTGACGTGACAGTGGAGTGATACGACTATGGCAAACGAAATTTTGATTAAAGGCGCCCGGGAGAACAACCTGAAAAACATCGACGTGGCCATCCCCCGGGATAAAATGGTGGTGCTCACCGGCCTGTCCGGCAGCGGCAAGTCCTCCCTGGCCTTCGACACCATCTATGCCGAGGGCCAGCGCCGGTACGTGGAGAGCCTCAGCTCCTACGCCCGCATGTTCCTGGGCCAGATGGACAAGCCGGACGTGGACTACATCGAGGGTCTGTCCCCCGCCATCTCCATCGACCAGAAAACCACCAGCAAGAACCCCCGCTCCACCGTGGGCACCGTCACGGAGATTTACGACTATATGCGTCTTCTCTGGGCCCGGGTGGGAGTGCCCCACTGCCCCAAGTGCGGCAAGGAGATCCGCCAGCAGACCATCGACCAGATCATCGACCAAATCATGGCCCTGGGGGACGGCACCCGCCTGCAGATCATGGCCCCCGTCATTCGGGGCCGCAAGGGCGAGCACGCCAAGGTGCTGGAAAACGCCCGCCGCTCCGGCTACGTCCGGGTCCGGGTGGACGGCAACCTCTACGATTTAAGCGAAGAGATACCCATGGAGAAGAACGTGAAGCACACCGTTGAGGTGGTGGTGGACCGCCTCATTCTCCGCCCCGACATCCAGCAGCGGCTCACCGACAGCGTGGAGACGGCCTCTGCTCTCTCCGGCGGCCTGGTCACCGTCAATCTGGTGCAGCAGGGGGAGGACATCCGCTTCTCCCAGAACTACGCCTGCGACGACTGCGGCATCTCCATCGAGGAGCTGGCCCCCCGGATGTTCTCCTTCAACAATCCCTTCGGCGCCTGTCCCACCTGCACCGGCCTGGGCATGCAGCTCAAGGCCGATCCCGCCCTCATCGTCCCCGACGAGAGCCTGTCCATTTTAGACGGCGCCATCGCCGCCAGCGGCTGGCAGTCCATCCGCTCCGACGGCATCAGCCGTATGTATTTCGACGCCCTGGCCAGGAAATACGCCTTCTCCCTGTCCACCCCCTGGGAGCGGCTGTCCGACCGGGTAAAGGACGTGATTCTCTACGGCACCGGCGGGGAAAAGCTGACGCTGGAATACGACCAGCCCCGGGGCAAGGGCGTGCTGCACCAGGCCTTTGAGGGCATCGTCCACAATCTGGAGCGCCGCTACCGGGAGACCCAGTCCGACGCCAGCAAGCGGGAGATCGAGGAGTTTATGGCCGAGTGTCCCTGCCCCGCCTGTCAGGGCCGCCGCCTGAAGCCCGAGGCCCTGGCCGTCACCGTAGGCGGCAAGAGCATCCATGACGCCACCGCCCTCAGCGTCACCGACGAGGTGGCGTTCTTCAACGATCTGACCCTCACCGGCAACCAGGAGCTGATCGCCGCCCAGATTTTGAAGGAGATTCGGGCCCGTCTCAACTTCCTCCAGTCGGTGGGCCTGGGCTACCTGACCCTCCACCGCTCCTCCGGCACCCTGTCCGGCGGCGAGAGCCAGCGCATCCGTCTGGCCACGCAAATCGGCTCCGGCCTTATGGGCGTGCTGTACATTCTGGACGAGCCCTCCATCGGCCTCCACCAGCGGGATAACGACAAGCTGCTTGCCACCCTCCGCCGCCTCCGTGACCTGGGCAACACCCTCATCGTGGTGGAGCACGACGAGGACACCATGCGCGCCGCCGATTACCTCATCGACATCGGCCCCGGCGCCGGCAGCCACGGCGGCACCGTGGTGGCCGCCGGCACCCCCGAGGAGGTCATGGCCAACCCCAACAGCCTGACGGGCCAGTATTTAAGCGGCAAGCGCCGCATCGAGGTGCCGCCCCACCGCCGCATTGGCAACGGCAAATGGCTCACCGTCCGAGGCGCCCGGGAGAACAATTTGCAAAACGTGGACGTGTCCATCCCTCTGGGCACCTTCACCTGTGTCACCGGCGTCAGCGGCAGCGGCAAATCGTCCCTGGTCAATGAAATCCTCTATAAAAAGCTGGGCGTAGCCCTCAACCGCATGAAGGCCCACCCCGGCAAGCACGACGCCATCGAGGGCCTGGAACATCTGGACAAGGTCATCAACATCGACCAGAGCCCCATCGGCCGCACCCCCCGGTCCAACCCCGCCACCTATACCAATCTTTTCAACGATATCCGCGATCTCTTCGCCTCCCTGCCCGACGCCAAGACCCGGGGCTACGGTCCCGGCCGCTTCTCCTTCAACACCCGGGGCGGCCGCTGCGAGGCCTGCTCCGGCGACGGCATGCTGAAAATCGAGATGCACTTCCTGGCGGACGTGTACGTGCCCTGCGAGGTGTGCCACGGCAAGCGGTACAACCGGGAGACGCTGGAGGTGAAGTACCGGGGCAAATCCATCGCCGACGTGCTGGACATGACGGCGGAGGAGGCGCTGGACTTCTTCGCCCCCATCCCCCGCATCGCCGACCGCCTCCGCACCCTTTGTGAGGTGGGTCTGGGCTACGTGAAGCTGGGCCAGTCCAGCACCACCCTCTCCGGCGGCGAGGCCCAGCGGGTGAAGCTGGCCACGGAGCTTTCCAAGCGCTCCACCGGCCGCACCATCTACATCCTGGACGAGCCCACCACCGGCCTCCACTCCGACGACGTGAAGAAGCTGCTGGAGGTGCTGCAGCGCCTGGTGGACAGCGGCAACACCGTCCTGGTCATCGAGCATAATCTGGACGTGGTGAAGTCCGCCGACTATCTCATCGACCTGGGCCCCGAGGGGGGCAGCGGCGGCGGCACCGTGGTGGCCACCGGCACCCCCGAGGAGGTGGCCCGGGAGCCCCGGTCCTACACCGGGCAATATCTCAAGCGCATGCTGTGACCGCCGCGCCTCCGCCGCCGTAGAATGGCGGGGGAGGGGATGGTATGGCGCTGCTGCGCGACAGTGTAATCGCATTTTTCCTGGCATGGTCCATCGGCACAGCCGTCCGATGGCTCCGTCGCCGCTATTTTCCCCCGGGAGGTGAGCCCATGGAGCATCAGTCTGCGGTGGAGGGCACCGTACAATCCGTGATTTATGAGAATGAGGACAACGGCTACACCGTGCTGACCTTGCTTGCCGACGACACCGGCCAGGTGGTGACAGCGGTGGGCAGCCTGCCCCAGTGCGTCCCCGGGGAACACCTTGCCCTCACCGGCACCTGGACGGAGCACCCCTCCTACGGGCGGCAGCTCACCATAGACGCGGCGGAGCGCCGCATGCCGGAGAGTGAGGACGAGATTCTGGCCTTCCTGTCCTCCGGGGCCGTCAAGGGTGTGGGCCCCTCCACCGCCGCCAAGCTGGTGCAGCGCTTCGGCGCCGACACCCTGTGGGTGATGGAGCACGAGCCGGAGAAATTGAAGGCCGTCAAGGGTGTCACCGCCCCAAAGGCCGCCGAGATGGCGGAGCAGCTCCGGGCCCGGATGGCCCTGCGCCGGGTCATGGATTTTCTCACCTACTATGACCTGCCCCCCGCCATGGCCATGGCCCTGCTGCGGGCCTTCGGCCCGGCCACGGTGGAGCGGCTGAAAAGCAACCCCTACTTATTGGTGGATGAGCGGTTCGGCGTGGCTTTTTCCACTGCCGATGAAATCGCCATCGCCCTGGGCATAGGCGGCGAGGACGCCTGCCGCCTGGAGGCGGCCCTTACCTACGAGCTGTCCCACAATCTGGGCAACGGCCACGTGTTCCTGCCCCGGGAAAAGCTGCTTGCCGCCACCGCCGCATTGGTGGACGTGGACGGCGACACGGTGGAGGCGGCGCTGGACGGCATGCTGGACCGCCACGCTGTCTGCCAGAGCGCCGTAGGCAAGGTGACGGGCTGCTATCTCCGGCCCCTCTACGAGGCGGAGACGGCGGTGGCCGCCCGGCTGCTGACCATGGCCCATGACGGTGCCGACGCGCTGCGAAACCCGGAGCGGGTCATCGACGAGCTGCAGCGCCAGGCGGGCATCACCTATGCCCCCGCCCAGCGCCAGGCCATGGCCCTGGCGGCGGAGCGGGGCGTGGTGCTGCTCACCGGCGGCCCCGGCACCGGCAAGACCACCGCCGTCCGTGGCATCGTGGCTCTCTTTGACCGCATGGGCCTGAATATGGCCCTGCTGGCCCCCACGGGCCGTGCCGCCAAGCGTCTGGCGGAGGTGACGGGCCGGGAGGCCCAGACCATCCACCGCGCCCTGGGCATGACCTTCAACGAGCTGACAGGGGAGACCGCCTTCCGCAAGTGCGAGAAGGACCCTCTGGCGTGCGAGGCCGTCATCGTGGACGAGATGTCCATGGTGGATCTGCCCCTGATGGACGCCCTTTTGCGGGCCATGCGCCCCGGCACCCGCCTTGTGATGGTGGGCGACGCCGACCAGCTGCCCTCCGTGGGCCCCGGCAACGTGCTGTCCGACCTGCTGCGCAGCGGCGTCATCCCTGCCGTGCGCCTGACGGAGGTGTTCCGGCAGGCCCAGAACAGCGCCATCATCCGCAACGCCTATCTGGTGAACAGCGGCCAGAGCCCGGAGCTGAAAAACGGGGGTGGCGACTTCTTCTTCCTCTGCCGCCGGGCGCCGGAGCGGCTGGTGCAGACGGTGGTGGAGCTGGTGTCCCAGCGCCTGCCGGAAAATATGCACATCCCCGCCGCCGACATCCAGGTGCTCTCTCCCACCCGCAAGGGGGAATGGGGCACCGCCAACCTGAACCGCGTCCTCCAGGCGGCCTTGAATCCGCCCGCCCCCGGCAAGCGGGAGAAGCGGTGGGGCGACGTGGTGTTCCGCATCGGCGACCGGGTCATGCAGATCCGCAACAATTACGACGTGGTCTGGGAGCGGGATGACGGCGAGGTGGGCACCGGCATCTTCAACGGCGACGTGGGCGTTATCGAGGAAATCTCCGCCGACGGCGAGCTGCTGTCCATCCGCTTTGACGACCGCCTCAGCACCTATACCTCCGACCTGCTCAACCAGCTGGAGCTGGCCTATGCCATCACCGTACATAAGTCCCAGGGCAGCGAGTACCGCTGCGTGGTGCTGGTGTTGGCCCCTGTGGCCCCTGCCCTGCAGGTGCGGGGCGTGCTCTACACCGCCATCACCCGGGCCCGGGAACTGCTGGTGCTGGTGGGCGACGACGTGATCCCCGGCCAGATGGCCGCCAACGACAGACCCCAGCGCCGGTACAGCGGCCTGCGCCGCCGATTAAAGGAGGGGGCCGATGAGCGATAAATCCACCTTTCTGGACAGCCTCAACGACGCCATCGACGGCGTTACCCGCTTTTTCTATCCCCGCCGCTGCCCCTTCTGCGGCGTGGGCCTGGGCAGGGAGCTGATTTGCGACAGCTGCCGCGCCGCCCTGCCCCGGTGCGACGTGCAGCTCCGGGGCGCCTACTACGGCGTGGTCTCCGCCCCGCTGTGGTATACCGGCGGCGTCCGAAAGGCGCTGATGGACCTGAAGTTCCGCCGCCGCATGGGCGGCCTGGACCTGTTCGGCCGTCTGATGGGGGAGTGCGCCAAGCAGTGGTATGACGGCGCCTTCGACGCCGTCACCTGGGTGCCTGTCAGCGGCAAACGGCTGCGCAAGCGGGGCTTCGACCAGTCCCGCCTCCTTGCCGCCAGCCTCTGCGTGGACTGGCACACCATGCCCCAGGAGACGCTGCGCAAGGTGGTGGACAACCCGCCCCAGTCCGCCCTCCTGGGCACCGAGCGCCGCCGGGCCAACGTGCTGGGCGTCTACCGCCCCGTCCGGCCCGAGGCCATTAGGGGCAAGCGATTTTTACTCATCGACGATTTGATGACCTCCGGCGCCACCCTGGCCGAGTGCGTCCGGGTGCTGCGGGAGGCCGGTGCCGCCGACGTGGTGTGTCTGACCCTGGCCATCACGCCCCGGGAATGATTTTTTTCCAATCGGTGTACAATAGCCATGCGTGACCCATTTGTAAACATTTGAAAATAGTATTGCAAATTTGCATTTTCGTCAGTATAATAACCATTCGAGGAATCAGCGGCGATATTTCACCGTAAACCATATCACTCTAAGGATAATGAGGTGCAAGCTATGTGTGCTTTGGCAAAGGATATCGGTATCGACCTGGGTACCGCTTCCGTTCTGGTATATGTGAAGGGCAAGGGCGTGGTGCTCAACGAGCCCTCCGTGGTGGCCATTGACAAGAACTCCGGCCGCCTGCTGAAGGTGGGCGCCGAGGCTCAGGCCATGCTGGGCCGTACCCCTGGCAACATCGTGGCCATCCGTCCCCTGCGGGAGGGCGTCATCTCCGACTACGACATGACCGAGCGCATGCTCCGTGAGTTCATCCATAAGGTGCAGGGCGGCTTCCAGCTGTTCAAGCCCCGGGTCATCATCTGCGTGCCCAGCGGCATCACCGAGGGGGAGGAGCGCGCCGTGGTGGATGCCGGCATCCCGGCCGGCGCCCGCCGTGTGTACCTC
>JAFPXK010000017.1 GCA_017412585.1 Oscillospiraceae bacterium | reverse complement strand
GAGATGAGCGCCTACGAGGTGTGCGACAAGTGCGTGGAGCGCATCCGCTCCGGCGCCTACGACGTCATCATCCTCAACTTCGCCAACTGCGACATGGTGGGCCACACCGGCGTCCTGCCCGCCGCCATCAAGGCGGTGGAGACGGTGGACGAGTGCGTGGGCCGGGTGGTGGAGGCAACACTCTCCATGGGCGGCATTGCCATGATCACCGCCGACCACGGCAACGCCGACGATATGCGCCAGGCCGACGGCAGCCCCATGACCGCCCACACCACCAACCCCGTGCCCTTCATCGTCTGCGGCGCCGCCAGCGAGCTGCGCCCCGGCCGCCTGGCCGACATCGCCCCCACCATCCTGGACGTGATGGGCCTGAAGCAGCCTGCCGAGATGGACGGCAAGACCTTGATTGTCAAATAATTCTCCTTCCATGGAATAAAAAGACCTCCGGGCGTCCACAATACGCCCAGAGGTTCTTTTTTATTCCGGAGCGCCGCCCCTCCGAATCCACGGCGGCGGCCGGGCCGGGCCCGGTCAACAGGAGAAACCATGAGTGAATTCAAGAAAGGCGCCGCCTCGTTGCTGCGCAGCCGTGGGCTATACATAGCCCTGGCGCTATGTTTGGTGGCAGCGGGAACGGTGGGCTATCTCACCACGCTGCAACGCCCCGCCGTGCAGACGGTGGTGCCGGAGGAGGTGGAGGTGGAGATCGTCAGGCCCCCCGTCACCGTCCCGGACGTCAAAAAGCCCCTTCCCGCCGCCCCGGTGATCACCCCGGCGGAGGAGGAGACGGTGCCGGTTTCCAGCGCCGAGGAGCTGCTGCCCCAGGTGGTCTCGCCCCTGGACGGCACCACCGTCACCGTATTTTCCATGACGGAGCTGATGTATGACGACACCATGGCCGACTGGCGCACCCACAATGGCCTGGACATCCAGGCCGGGGAGGGGGACGCGGTGAAAACCGCTGCCGCCGGCACCGTGGCCTCCGTCATCAACGATGAGATGATGGGCACCACCGTCACCATCGACCACGCCGGCGGCTTCACCACCACCTACGCCAGCCTCCAGAAGGATCCCCCTGTCACAGCGGGCCAGCAGGTGGCGGCGGGGGACATCATCGGCCGGGTGGGCTCCACCGCCAGCGCCGAGAGCAGCATGGGGCCCCACCTCCACTTCTCCGTCTCCCGGGACGGAGAGCTGATCGACCCCAGTGAGTACGTGGCACAGTAAATCATTTTGACTGAAAAATGCCTGCGGAGAACATTCCGCAGGCATTTTTTGCCCCATCGGGAACCTTTTTCTCCGGTGCAGCGTCCAACAGACAACAACGAAAAAGGAGGCTGCTCCCCATGAAGAAAATCATCACTACTCTGCTGGCCCTGACGCTGGCCCTGACCCTGGCGGGCTGCGGACGCAGCGCGTCCTCCGGCAACAGCTTTTACGCGGCGGACAAGGCCGCCCCCGCCGAGGCGGCGGATGGCTACTGGGAGGGGGATTACGTCACCAATGAGTCCGCCTATACCACCGCTTCCTACGGCGGGGAGGCCGTTCCCGCCCGCCGGGAGGCCAAGCTGATCTACTCCGCCTCCATGGAGCTGGAGACCACGGAATTCGACCAGGCCGTCGCCGCCCTGGACGCGCTGGTGGCTGACGCCAAGGGGTATTACCAGGACCGCAGCGTCCGCCAGGGGGGCTACCGCTACGGCAGCTTCACCGTTCGTGTCCCGGCGGCGGCGTACGACGATTTCTGCCGCCAGGCCGGAGAGCTGTGCCACCTGCTGTACGCCAACGCCTCCGCCCAGGACATCTCCGACAGCTACTACGACACCGACTCCCGGCTCCAGTCCGCCCGGGCCAAGCTGGCCCGGCTTCAGGAGCTGCTGGCCAAGGCGGAGAGCATGCAGGACATCATCACCATCGAGTCCGCCATCTCCGATACCCAGTGGGAGATCGACAATCTCGCCGGCACCCTGCGGGACTACGACTCCCTGGTGGACTATGCCACCGTCAACATCGAGCTGCGGGAGGTCTATCAGCTCTCCGACGCCGCCCAGGCCCCCCTGACCTTCGGCCAGAGACTGGCAAATTCCTTCACCTCCGGCCTCCGCAGCGTGGGCAGCGCCCTGGAGGACTTCGCCATGTGGCTGGCCTATAGCTGGGTGTGGCTGCTGGTTATCGCCGCCGCGGCAGTGGTCATCGTGCGTATTGCCCGCCGCCGGGGCTTCCGTCTCCGCAAAAAGAAAAAGTCTACCCCCGAGGCCGCCGAAGCCCCGGAAACCAAATAACGAGGCGGACCCTTTAGGCGGGACACATAGCGCCAGCGACACACCGCGAAGCATGAGCGGTATGTGGAGCCAGTGCCCTTGGGGTAGTCCCGCCCTACGGATACTTTTTCAGGCCGACAGCACCGTACCGCTTCGTAGGGAGGCACCTGCGTGTGCCGCCATCCGTTGCCCCAAAACTTTGTAGGGGAGGACGACTCTGTCCTCCCCCGCAACTGAACGCAAAAAACGGGAGAGACAGCGTCTCTCCCGTTTTTCATTATGCAACAGAATTATTTCAGCTCCCCGTTGGCGGCTGCCGTCAGGTAGGCGTTGATGAAGCCGTCGATGTCGCCGTCCATCACGTTGTTGATGTTGCCGTTTTCAAAGCCGGTGCGGGTGTCCTTCACCAGCTGGTAGGGCATGAACACGTAGGAGCGGATCTGGCTGCCCCACTCGATCTTCATCTGCACGCCCTTGATGTCGGAGATCTTCTCGGCGTGCTGCTGGATCTTCAGCTCCACCAGCTTGGCCTTCAGCATCTTCATGGCGTTGTCCCGGTTCTGGAACTGGCTGCGCTCCGTCTGGCAGAACACCACGATGCCGGTGGGCAGGTGGGTCAGGCGGACGGCGGAGCTGGTCTTGTTGATGTGCTGGCCGCCGGCACCGGAGGAGCGGCAGGCCTGCATTTCGATCTCGTCGGGGCGGATCTCGATATCGTTGTCGTCGGGCAGCTCGGGCATCACCTCCACGGCGGCGAAGCTGGTCTGGCGGCGGGCGTTGGCGTCAAAGGGGCTGACGCGCACCAGCCGGTGTACGCCGTTCTCGCTCTTGAGGTAGCCGTAGGCGTTCTCCCCCTCGATGGAGATGGTGGCGGTCTTGATGCCCGCCTCGTCGCCGTCCTCATAGTTCAGCGTCTGGCAGGTGAAGCCGTGGCGCTCGGCCCACCGGGAATACATGCGAAACAGCATCTCCGCCCAGTCCTGGGCCTCGGTGCCGCCGGCGCCGGCGTGGAAGGTGAGGATGGCGTTGTTGGCGTCGTATTCGCCGCTCAAAAGGGCGGCCAGGCGCCGGTCGCTGATCTCCTTCTCCAGCTGATCGTAGCCGCCGGTGACCTCGTCCAGCAGGGAGGCGTCGTCCTCCTCCTGGGCCATTTCGCACAGCGTAAGGCAGTCCTCCCACTCGCTGACCAGCCGGTCGTGCTTGCGGATCTTGTTCTCCAGCCGCTTGGTCTGCTGGGCCACCTTCTGGCTCCGCTCCAGGTCGTTCCAGAAGCCCTCGGCCTCGGTCTCCTTCTGCAGCGCCGCCAGGTCCTCCCGGGCCTTGGGGATGCCCAGGGCCTTTTCCAGCTCCTCCAGGGTGGGCTTCAGGGCCAGTAATTTCTGCTTATACTCGTCGTATTCAATGACAGCCATTGTCGTGATTCTCCTTATGGGTAAATTTCATTAGCCTTTCTATTATAATGACAATCGTGCCCTATGTAAAGGGGAAAAACGGTGATTTTTCCCCTTTTCCGGCTGATAGGTACAAAAAAGCAACTCCCGCGTTGACAATTCCACCCCGGGCGGTATAATGAAATGTGGAACAAAGTAACGCAACAGGAGGATGACCCTATGAACGAGATCTACGTAGCCGGTCACCGCAACCCGGACACCGATTCCATCGTGGCCGCCATGGCCTACGCGGCGCTGCGCAACGCCATGGGCGACAGGGACTATGTGCCGGTGCGGCTGGGCCAGGTCAGCGACGAGACCAGGCGCATCCTGGACTATTTCGGCGTAGAGCCGCCCCAGTTCATCAAGAACGTCCGCACCCAGGTGCGGGACCTGGACTATGACACGCCCCCCACCCTGGACGCCACCGTCACCATGGACCGGGCCTGGCACATCATTAGCGAGCAGAACATCAGCGGCATCCCCGTCACCAACGCCGACGGCACGCTGTACGGCATGCTGTCCGCCGGCGACATCGCAACCTACAGCATGAACACCATCTCCGACCCCCGGGTGGAGAACGTGCCTCTTTTCAACCTGGTCAGCGTGCTGGAGGGCCGCATCCTCCACGACGGCGGCCAGACCACCGATACCATCAGCGGCACGGTGGCCATCGCCCTGCCCCAGAGCTGCGACAACCTGCTTTTCGGCTGCCGGGAGACCATCGTGGTCTGCGGCCATCAGCCGGATATGGTGCGCCGGGCGCTGGAGGTGGGCGTCACCTGCCTCATCCTGTGCCAGACGGATATCGACCCGGAGTGGCTGCAAAACGCCGGGGAGACCTGCGTTATCTCCACGCCCCTGGACGCCGCCCGGGTCCACCGGCTGATTTACCAGGCCATCCCCATCTCCCGGCCCTGCTTCACCGACGATATCGTCTGCTTCCACCTGGACGACTACATTGACGACGTCCGCGAGGTGGTGCTGAAATCCCGCTACCGCTGCTATCCCATCCTGGACGAGAACGAGCACGTGGTGGGCACGTTGAGCCGCTACCACCTGCTGCGCCCCCGGCGCAAGCGGGTGGTGCTGGTGGACCACAACGAGATGTCCCAGGCGGTGGCCGGGCTGGACCAGGCGGAGATTTTGGAGATCATCGACCATCACCGCCTGGCGGATATCCAGACCACCCAGCCCATCCGGGTGCGGAACGAGCCCGTGGGCAGCACCAACACCATCATCACCTCCATGTACCAGGAGCACGGCGTGCTGCCCTCCCCCAAGATGGCGGGGCTGATGGCGGCGGCCATACTGTCCGACACGGTCATGTTCAAGTCCCCCACCTGCACCAAGCGGGATATCGCCATGGCGGAGCGGCTGGCCCGCATCGCCAACGAGTCCCTGGACGATCTGGGCCGTCAGCTCTTCTCCGGCGCCGTGCTCACCAAGCCCGCCGGGGAGCTTCTGATGAGCGACTTCAAGGAGTTCCACATCGCCGAGCAGGTACTGGGCGTGGGGCAGATCACCTGCATCGACTCCATGAAGATGCTGGACCGCAAGGAGGAATTCCTGGCCGAGATGGCGAAGCTCCGCACCGACCGGGAGTACGACATGGTGATCCTCATGCTCACCGACGTGCTGCTGGAGGGCACCCAGCTGCTGTACCTGGGCAGCGACGACACCATCCGCCGGGCCTTCGACGTGGAGCCCAAGGACAACGCCGTGTTTCTTCCCAAGGTCATGTCCCGCAAGAAGCAGATCATCCCCATGCTGACAGCGTTGTGGGGCTAATGCCGAAGCGCCGCCGTTGGCGGATGAAGCGAGGCATTAGCAAGGCAGCGGCCCGGTTTTCATGCCCCGAAGGGGCTGGAAACCGGATGCCGCAACGTGGGCAAATAATGCCGAAGCGCCGCCTAAGGCGGATGAAGAATGAAGACTTAAATCTTAAAAATATATAATTAAGGTAGCCGCTGCGCGGCATTGGAAATCCATCCGCGAAGCGGATACCACAATTATTCATTATTCATCCTTCAGTCTTCATTACATAAAAGAAGACCCGGCCTCCAGGCCGGGTCCTTTTTGTTGCATTATGCGTCACATATTCTTAATATCCCGCAGCAGCTCGTCCAGGCTCATGCGCTCCAAGTCGTGCTCGTCGGGCTGGGTGGGCGGCGACACCGGCACGTCCTTGGCTTTGGCCGGGGCCTCGGGCGGGATCTCCTCCGCCTGGTCGTCCCGGAATTTCAGCACCATCTTCCGCCGCCGGGGCACCTCCAGGTTTTCCGCCCGGAACGCCACCGGCTCTGCCGGGTCAACGCTCTGGGGGGCGGCCTTGCGGCCCTCCGGCTGGATTACCGGCGCCGCCTTGGGCTGGGGCGCAGGCGCCTCCTCCGGCTCGTCCCCGCCGGGGTCATCATCGTAGTCGTCGTATTCCTCGGCTTTCGGCTGGCCCAGCAGGTAGCCCAGCAGGAACACCACGATCAGCAGCAGCACGCCCAGAATGGCGGCCACCGCCAGCAGCGATACGCCGCCGATGAGGGGCAGCTTCACCTTGGCGGGCAGCGTCCAGGTGCCGGGCTTTTGCACGGGCTCCTGGGGGGCCACATACAGGGGGCAGTCCTGGGCGTGGGCCTGGCCCTCCGCCGCGCCGCAGGTGCATTCCGGCGGCTCATCGCCCAGTATGATGGTGGGCAGCATGCCCTCGTAGGCGGGCATCCGCACCACGTGGACGGTGTAGCTTTGGCGGCTCACGCCGTCCTCGGCGGTGCAGGTGACGGTGAGGGCGGTCTCGTCCGCCTCGGACAGCGTCACCTCCCCGGCGCCGGTGACGCCGGCGGCCTTGCTGCTGGCGGCGGTGGCGCTGACGGTGAGGGACTTGGTCTCAAAGGGTACGTAGGCGGCGTAATCCGTCACGGCGGGGTCGAAGGCGGGGGTCAGGTCGCCTACGCTGAGGCCCAGGGCCGACAATGTGGCGTCGTCGCTCTTTTTATAATTGGGGTCGGCCTGCCGGGTGATGATCAATTTATAGTAATTGGTGCGGCTGCCGTCCTCGGACACCACCTTGAAGGTAATGGTGTTCTCGCCGACGGCCAGCGTGTTGCCGCTGACGGACACCTTGGAGCCGTTGTTGTTGCGGAAATAATCCAGCCCCTCCAGCTTCTCCGTGGTGTAGGGCACGGTGGCGGTGTAGGTGAACACGTCGCTGTTGAAGGCGGGGGAGAGGGTGGCGTTGGTGCAGGTGATGCCGTAGAGCTTGGCGTCATTCCGCAGGGCCGCCCCTGTGGTGCCGCTCCAGGTAACGGAGCTGAGGGGGATATCCGAGCCGTCGGAGGCCACCAGATTGGTGAAGGCCGCGGTGAGGGAGGTGTTGACCCCCAGGCTGTCCGACGCCTTCAGCGTCACCGAGAGAATACGGTTGCTGTCGGGGGAGGAGCCGTAGACGATGAAGTTATAGCCGCCGGAGGCATTGGGGAAAAACTCCATGTTCCAGCCGCTGTTAAACTTGTCGTAATTGGTCAGCGTCAGGCCGCTGCCGCAGGTGAAGGTGCCCTCCAGGCCCATGATGCTGCTGTCCACCGACAGGGTAAGGGTCACGGACTGGCCGGGGCGGACGGTGCTCTCGCCGCTGACGGAGGCCGAGGCCGCCATGGCGCTGCGGGGCGCCACGGTCAGCAGCACCGCCGCCGTCAGGGCCAGGGTGATGATAAAATGGGAAATTCGTTTCATGCTGTTCCTCTCCTGTTATCCCAGAGTGCGCTTGCCCACCACAATCTGGGCCGCCTGCACCACGTCGGTGATGCTGATTCTGCCGTCGCCGTTGAGGTCGCCTGCGGTGGCGTAGGCCCCGCTGAGGGTGCTGCGGCCCACCACGTGGGACTGCAGCTTCACCACGTCGGAAATGCTCATGGCGCCGTCGCCGTTGGTGTCGCCCTTCACCACGATGGTGAAGCTGCTGCTGCCGATTTTGGCGATCATGCCGGTGCCCACGTTGCCGGAGGTCACCTGGCTGGCGCCGTCGGCCTTATACACCGTGGCGCCCATGGAGGCGCTAAAGCTGCTCACCGACGTGCCGGGCACGAAGCCTGTCAGCTCCGAGCCGCCCACGGTCACGCCTCCGGTGCCGCTTCCGGTGCCGGAGCCGGTGCCGCTGCCCGTGCCCGTTTCGCCGCCGGTGAGGGCCTGCCTGTTATACTCGGGGGTAAATACCAGGTCGCTCTCGCCCATGACGGTGACGCCGTTTTCATACACGGTGCTGCCGCTGACCCACTGCTTGAAGGTGTAGGCGTAGCTGCCGTCGGACCAGGTGGCGGGGTTGGCAGGGGCGGAGATGACGGCCCCCGGCGCCAGAGCGGCGGTGGCAATCACGCTGCCGCTGCGGTCCTTGAAGGTGACGGTATGGGTGTTGGCATAGTGGGCGTAAAGGGTATGGTTGCTCAGGGGCGGCACGTCCGTCACGCTGACGCTCTCGCCTCCGGTGCGCTCGGTGAACCAGCCCAGGAAGGCGCCGCCCTGCACCGCCGCCTCCGGCATATCGCCGTAGACGCTGCCGGCGGTGATGGTCTTGGTGGCCGAGCCGGCGGTAATGGCGCCGCCGTTGGGGTCAAAGGTGACGGTGATCTTGCTGGGGGCGTACACCGTAAAGGGGGACTCCACCAGTGTCACCGTGTCGCCGTTGGCATTGGTGGCCCGAACGGTGAAGACGTATTCGCCCTCCCCCAGGGCGCTGATTTTGATTTTGCTGTCCAGCTTGTTGAGGTTATAAATCAGACTGTTGGGTGTGGCACTGGCGCTGGCTGCCGCAATGGGCAGGCCGCCTGCGGTGCTGGTGGCGACGGTGACGCCGGTGATCCTGCTGCTGGAGCGGATGGTGCCCCAGATGGAGAAGCCGGAGCTGCCCACCTCCAGAGCGGTGCTCTGGGAGGGGAAGTGCATGGCGGAGGTGGACCAGCCGTTGCCTGCCAGGTCGAAGCGCCAGGCGGTGGCCTTGTCCGCCTCATCGGTGAGGCTCAGGCGCTTGCCGCCCTCGTCGGAGATCACGGTGAGATATTTGCCGCTGCCCCGGTTCTGCAGGGTGTAGCCGCCGTTGACGTTCTCCAGACGCCACATCTGGTTCTCGCCGGCGGAGGCGCTCTCCGGCACCACCGCGCCGCCGGCCTCGCTGAGCCGTGTGTCGGTGCCTGAGAAGGTGATGGTGTAGTAGTCGCTGACGAAATAGGTCAGGGACAGGTCGGTGCCCTGGCCGTCGCCCACAACGGCCTTGTTCTCCGCCACCAGCAGGTAGTGCTCCTCGCCGTCGGAGAGGCGGTAAATGCCCTCGTCCACCGCCAGGCGGCTGTTGCCGTCGGCGTTGATGTACTTTTTGGCGAACAGCAGCTCCTGGGCGTCGGTGGGCTCCTTGAAGTTCAGCCGCATGAACACGCTCATCTGCACGTCGCCGCTGCAGCCGGTATAGTAGGCCAGACTCTTGCCCTCCACGCCGTACTTCCGGGCATCGGTGCCGGACATACAGTTGGCGTAGCCGGTGGTCACCTTGCCGCTCTCGGCGTAGATGGCGGCAATCAGCTCCGCCTCGCTCTGGTTTTTGAAGCCGCCCAGCTCGCTGATGGCCCGGGTCACCACGTTATAGGCGCCGGACACGCCGTGCTGCACCGCCCGGGACCAGAACACGTTCTGCAGGGCCTCGCTGTAATTGTCCATCTTGAAGCCGCTGACGCCCTGTTCCACCTTGTCCCTCAGCGCATCGTAGAAACGGGCCTTGGTGAAGGCGGTCTGGGCCCGGCCGAAGGGGGATTTGGGGTCGCTGTCGCCGCCGGCCAGAGCCTTCCAGGTGTTGTCGAAATTGGTGCCGTAGCCGGGGTTTTCTTTTCCGTTGGTATCGTGGTTATAGGCGTATTGCAGCGTCTGTCCCACATAGAGATAGTAGGGGTCCTCCTGCTGCAGCAGCCACTCCACGAACATCATAGGCGTATTGGCGTTGCGGGTGAACATATACAGGCCGTAGCTGGTGCCGCCGGGGTCGCCGCTGACGGTGGCCACGGTGCCGGGGCCGTATTTGGGGTCGGTCTCATAGGCGGCGCTGAGGGAGCCCAGCTCCGCGCTGAACCAGTCCGTCACCGCGTCCGCCACGGCGTACAGCAGCGCGCCGCTGAAAGCCAGCGCTGCCGCCAGCAGCAATCCGGCGGCCCGGCGGCCCAGACGTTTCATCTTTCTCATAGCATCGACCTCACAACCAAACTTGCCTATGTCCTCAGCAGGGGGCACTCCACCCCATACTGATTTACATAATTCTAATCATAGCAAGTATAGCATCGCAGCGTTGCCTTGTCTACCCGAAAACGACAAAAAACACAAAAAATTGGTGAAAGCCGTCGCCTTCACCACTACATTTTGGCCCGGTTTTTGCCGGATTTGGCAAAAAAAGCCGCCTGCGCTGCCGCCCTGCCCCGGAAATGGTATATTATGTAAATCTCCTCACCGCCGAAACGCCGCCGCAGGAAGGGGAGAGGCCCCCTTCTGCGGCGGCGGCGCCTTACCGTGCCGCGGCGGCGAAGCTGTTGTCCACCATGGCGTCGAAGTCGCCGCTGTCGGCGCGCTCCAGCACGCCGGCGGTGACCATGATCTCCTCCAGACGGGCCAGGGCCTCACGCTCCATGGTCAGGGGCGTGTTCCAGGCGTCGATGGCCCTGTGGCGGGCCGTGACGGCCTCCAGCACGGCCACATCCGTGTCCGGGAACTGGGGGGCGATGGCCTGGGCCACCTCGGCGTCGCTGTGGCTGTTCACCCAGTCCATGGCCTTTGCCATGGCCCGGCAGAAGGCCGCCACGGTGTCGCCGTGATCGGCCACGTAGTCCGCCGTGGCGAAGTAGGCGGTGTAGGGCACCTCACCGGAGGCCTCCCCCACGGAGCAGAGGATATAGCCCTGGCCGCTGCGCTCCACCTCCGTGGCGGTGGGCTCAAAGAGGGTCACGTAGTCCCCCTGGCCGCCGGTGAAGGCCCCGGCCATCATGTTGAACTGCACCGAGGTGTCCACCTCCGCGTCCTCACCGGGCATGACGCCGTGCTGCTTCATCACGTATTCCAGGGTCATCTCCGGCATGCCCCCGGCCCGGCCGCCGATGATGGTCTTGCCCCGCAGGCTGTCCCAGGTGAAGTCCTCCCGGGCGCGGCCCACCACGAAGGAGCCGTCCCGCTTGGTGAGCTGGGCGAAGACCACGGGATGGTCCTCCTTGCCGCTGCGCAGCAGGTAGACGCAGCTCTCCGGCCCGGCCAGGCCGATGTCGCTCTGGCCGGATACCACGGCGGTCATCACCTTGTCGGCGCCGCCGCCGTTGGTCAGTTCCACGTCCAGGCCCTCGTCGGCAAAAAAGCCCTTTTCCAGCGCCACGTACTGGGGCGCGTAGAACACCGAGTGGGTCACCTCATTGAGCCGCACCTTCGTCATGCCGGCGTCCTTCCCGCCGCAGCCCCACAGGGTCGCCGCCATCCCAAGGGCGGCGCACATCGCCAGTAATCGTTTCATTCCGTTACCCTCCACATTCGATAAAATCCTTTTTCCGCCAGCAGCACCAGGCGGTACATGCCCACCGCCGCCACCGCCAGCAGCAGCACGCTTGCCATCACCAGATCCATGTTGAACACCTGGGAGCCGTACACGATGAGATACCCCAGTCCCGCCCGGGACACCAGGAACTCCCCCAT
The DNA here is from genome assembly GCA_017412585.1 of Oscillospiraceae bacterium. Lineage (GTDB taxonomy): Bacteria > Bacillota > Clostridia > Oscillospirales > Oscillospiraceae > Vescimonas. The sequence continues at coordinate 6,477 of JAFPXK010000017.1, read as the reverse complement.
GATGACGCCCACCCAGCTCAGCCCCACGTTCACCTTTAAGGTGTCCAGCAGCGTGGCCAGGTTGGCCGGCAGCACCAGCAGCCACAGGGTCTGGCCCCGGCTGGCCCCCATGGACCGCAGCAGCCGCAGCTTCTCCGGGTCGGTCTGCCGGAAGCCGCCGTACATGTTCATAATGGTGACGATCAGCGAAATGGCCAGCGTCATGGCGATGATGGCCCCGGCCCCCGCCCCCATCCACACGATGAAGATGGGCCCCAGGGCCGTCTTGGGCAGCGCCCCCAGCACCACCAGATAGGGGTCTAAAATCCGGCTCACCGTGGGGCTGCACCACATCAGTATGGCGATGGCGGTGCCCAGGGCCGTGCCCAGGAGGAAGCCCACCGCCGTCTCGCCGCAGCTTACCGCCACGTGACGCCACAATGAGCCATCCTGCCACAGCCGCCCCACCGTGGCCAAAACCCGGCTGGGGCAGGACAGCAAAAAGCCGTCGCTGAGCCCCAGGCGGACGCTTAATTCCCACGCCGCCAGCAGCCCCAGGGCCAGGGCCCACTGCCACCGCCGAACGGTGCGCCTCTGCCGCCGCAGGGCCAGCAGATACGCCTGCCGCCGGGGGCTGTCATTCGTTGTCATCCAGCTCCCTCCATATCCTGTCAAACCATTGGGAGAACACCGCCATCTCCCGCCGCTTAAGGGGCGGCAGGGGCCGCAGCTCCCCCATGTCGAAAACCGCCTTTACCCTTGCCGGCCGCCGGGACAGCACCACGATCCTGTCCGCCATGCTGACGGCCTCGGCAATGTCGTGGGTCACCAGCAGCGCCGCCTTGCCCTCCTGCCGGATGATCCGCCAGATGTCGGCGGACACCTGCAGACGGGTCTGGTAGTCCAGGGCGGAAAAGGGCTCATCCAGCAGCAAAATGTCCGGGTCCGTGGCCAGGGTGCGGATCAGGGCAGAACGCTGGCGCATGCCGCCGCTGAGCTGGGACGGGTGCTTTCCTGCAAATTCCGCCAGGCCGTACCGCGCCAGCAGCATCTCCACGTGCTTCCTATGCGCCTCGTCGGCACGGTGCCCCACCTGCAGGCCCAGCAGGGCGTTGTCCTCGATGGTGCGCCATTCAAAGAGCTGGTCCCGCTGCGGCATCAGGGCGATGTGGGGCGATGGGCCCGATACCGGCTTGCCGCACACCGTCACCTCTCCGCCGCTGAGGGGCTCCAGCCCGGCGATGGCACCCAGCAGCGTGGATTTGCCGCAGCCCGACGGCCCCACCAGCGCCACGAACTCCCCCTCTTGCAGGTCAAAGGACACGTCGCCCACGGCTTCTACCTCTGCCGTCCGCGTCTGATAGCACAGCCGCGCCCGGTGCAGAGAAATCAGATTGCCCATGCTGACCTCCTCTTGTCGTACTTCCGGGAGGCTCGCCTCCCTGGGTCATTCTATGGCGGGGTGGAGGCGGTGGTGCGATGAAAATGATTCTGTCTTACCTATTGACTTGGTAGGTAAATTCCCCTATACTGCCATATCATGGAGAATAGGAGGCGGGGTTATGGAGAACCGGGGCGTCATCTGCGCGGTGTGTGTCAGCGCCCATAAGGGAGAGACGAAGAAGCCGGTGGACGCCATCTGCCTGCGGCCGGGCCATGGTATAGAGGGCGACGCCCACGCAGGACAGTGGCACCGCCAGGTCAGTCTGCTGGCCCGGGAGAGCGTGGAGAAGCTGGAGGCGTCGCTGGGCCGGGCGCTGCCGCCGGGGATCTTCGCCGAAAACGTGCTGTGCCGGGGCGTGGCGCTGTGCCGCCTGCCGGTGGGCACCCGGCTGCGTGTGGGCACCGCCCTGTGCCAGATCACCCAGATCGGCAAGGAATGTCACGCCGACTGCGCCATCCGCCGCCAGGCCGGCGACTGTGTCATGCCCCGGGAGGGCGTGTTTGCGGTGGTGCTGACCCCCGGCGAGGCACGGGCGGGGGATGAGGTGGAGGTGCTGCCCTGATTTTCGCCCTTTCGCCGCCGTAATCTTTTGAAAAGATAGGCATTTTACCGTTTACAATTCCGTTTCGCTGTGCTATCATCGCAAAGGATTTTACGCATCGCGGAAAGGAAGCATGACACAAGTGTTGATTCCCATTTTACTGTTTTTGGTGGGCTTCGGCCTGCTCATCAAGGGCGGCGACTGGTTCGTGGACGGCTCCGTGGGCATCGCCCGCCGGTTCCACCTGCCGGAGCTGCTCATCGGCGCCACCATCGTCTCCATCGGCACCACGCTGCCCGAGGTGATGGTGTCCAGCCAGGCGGCGCTGGAGGGCAACGCCGGCATCAGCTACGGCAACGCCATCGGCTCCATCATCTGCAATACCAGCCTTATCGCCGCCATCACCATCGCCGTCAGGCCCGGCAAGGTGCAGCCCAGGTCCTTCGCCCTGCCCACGGCCTTCTTCTTCGCCGCGGCGGTGTCCTACGCCGTCATCGCCTGGACGGTGGGGACGTTTCAGCGCTGGATGGGCCTGTGCTACCTGGCGGTGTTCGTGATTTATATGGTCACGTCCACCTTGCAGATGAAGCGCCATCCCGACCTGGCCGGAGAGGGCGGGGAAGAGGAGAACGAGGGCAAGGAGCGCTCCTTCGCCATGGAGGTGGCGCTGCTGGTCATCGGCGCCGCCGCCATCGCCCTGGGCGCACGCCTTCTGGTGGATAACGGCACCAAGATCGCCGCCGCCCTGGGGGTGCCCGACTCCGTCATCGGCCTGACCATGGTAGCCCTGGGCACCAGCCTGCCGGAGCTCATCACCGCCATCACCAGCCTCATCAAGGGCCACGGCTCCCTGTCCCTGGGCAATATCATCGGCGCCAACCTGTTCAATATCATCCTGGTCAGCGGCATGGCCATCTCCATCTCCCCCTTCGCCATCCCGGCGGAAAAGACCGTCCTGGGCGGCGTCAACTCCAGCCTGGTCATCGACATTCCCCTGATGCTGGCGGTCATGGCCATCATGTGCCTCCCAGCCCTGATTCGCGGTAAATTGAGCCGCTGGCAGGGCATCCTCCTGCTGTGCATCTACGCGGCCTTCACGGTGTATCAGTTCATCGGCTGACGGCACGAAAAAACGCATAATAACACCGGCGCACCCGACCCGAAAAGGCCAGGTGCGCCGGTGTGGTTTCTGCATAACGAATACGGAATCATGAGGGCGTCCGCTGCGCGGACGGGTTTTAAGGCAACACCGTAGGGGCCGCCGCCCCGGCGGGCGCTTCATGAAGCGCCCCTACAAAGAGGACCGACACCTGTGTTTACCGTAGGGGCGGAGGACTTACCCCAGGGGCACGGGCTTCACCGTCTGCTCATTCTTCGCAGGGTGTCGCCGGCGCTGTCCGCCCCTTTTGCGTTGTCGTACCTGGGTAGGGGAGGACAGAGTCGTCCTCCCCTACACCCAAAACGACACCCACCTGCAACCAACGAGCCTGTTCAGATGATACCTGCTTCGAAAGGCGGGACACATAGGTCCCGCCCTACGGAGAAACGGTGCCTCCGTTGGTAGGGCGGGACCTATGTGTCCCGCCAGCCCTGCATCGTCTATCGCCATGCCCGGTTGAACGGCACCCGGCAGCGACAACCCATCGTAGGGGCGGGGAGTGCTCCGCCCGCTTTTCGGGATTTCGCCGGTCAGATCGTTCCGGAAATCCGTTTGTCGGTCTGCCCGCTGTCCTCCCGGGCGGTTTTGCCGGACAGCAGGCCCAGCAGGGCGTACAGCGCCCCCAGGCCCAGCAGGATGCCGCCCATCACCGGGTAAACCACCGCCAGGTCGTTGGTGGTGCCGTAAATCTCCAGCACGCCCCGGAACACGCTGCCCACGCTCAGCACGGCGATTCCTCCGTTCCAGAGGTTGAGGAAGGGCCGCTGGGGGCATTTCCCCCGCCACAGCAGCACCGCGTAGGGCACCGCGCCCAGCACCAGGGGGATGGCGAAGGCGTACATCATGAAGGGGGAATAGACCCCGTGGCTGAACTGCTCATAGACGGCGCCGAATACGGCCAGAAACACCGCCGCGGCCAACTGGCCCAGCAAATGGCGCATCATTTTTTTACCCGATATAGACAATGTCGCTCACTCCTCTCTCTTTGATCCTGCCGGTGGTGGTGGGGTTATTGACCACCCGGCCATTGAAATACATGGTGGACGATCCGCCGCCGTCCAGATTGTAGGCGGTGGTGACGCCCAGTTTCTCCATGAAGGCGGCCAGCTCATAGAGGCTCAGGCCCTCGCTTTCGTCGGTCCTGCCGTCGGAGACCACGAACACGAAATGGTTGGCGTCGATAACGCCGATGGCGGTGCGGGGGTTGCTGGCCATGGCCTTGCCCACCTCGTCATTCTCGTCCACGGCGATCTGGCCGTTCTCAATGAGGCCGGGACCGAAGCTGAAGGCCTGCCACACGCCCCTGTCCGCCAGCTCCTGGGCGGTGCAGTCCCGGTCGCTGACCACCTCCATGGTGCCGTCGGCGTAGATGCACAGCACCTCCGCGCCCCGGGCCGTGTCGCGGTAGACCACGCCGTTGCGGATGACGTAGCCCTTCTCCTGGGCGCCGTAATAGTCGCCGTTGACGGCGAAAACGGCGTCGTTGTCGGCGGCGATAGCGGAGGTGGTGGCGGTGATATTTCTGCCGTAGGTGTCCTCTGCAAAGGCGGTTTTCAGATATTGGGCGGAGGTGAGGACCACGTCCGCCACATAGATTTTCGTGTCGTATTCATAGTATTCCGTCATGGTGATGGAAACGTGGTCGTCCGCGTAGTCGGCCCCGGAAACGTGAGCCGCCAGGCTGGTGCTGCTCTCGCCGGTGGTGCTCTCGCCGGTGCTGCTCTCGTCGGTGGTGCTTTCGCCGGTGGTGCGGTGGTCAAGGTCATAGCGCTGCGTCCCGCCGCCGTTTTCCTCCGCGTCGGAGAACATGGCGGTGTTCATGGTGCCGGCATTGCTGTCGTAGCTCCTGCGCAGGACAAAGGTGTCCAGGGCCAGGTAGGCGGTAAAGGCAAACAGCATCGCCGACAGGCCGATGGCCCAAAGATGATTTTTCACGGAATCACACCGTCCTTTCCTTATAATGTCGTTCTGCCGGAAAAATCCAGCGCTTTTGTACACCGTAGCTCACCAGGAACAGCAACCCCTCCACCAGCAGCTTGGCGGCGAAGGGGTTGCACCCCAGGCCGGAGGTCAAAAGCCACAGGCAGGCCGTGTTCACCGCCAGGATGCCGCAGGCCAGCGCCCCGTACTGCAAAAGGGAGCTGCCCACCCCGGCCCGGCTGTTGAACACCAGCTTCCGGTTCAGCGTATAGTTGGCCCCGGCGCTGACCAGCCGTGCCAGCACGTTGGGCAGCACCGTCATGCCCGTCAGGGCGGTGAGGGCGCAGTAGAGGCCGTAGTCCAGGCCAAAGCTGGCAAGGGAGGAGGCGGAGAACTTCAAGATCTCCCTGTATATGCGACAGGAGTCCCGCAGGGTGCTGAAGTGGGAGCTGCGGTTGCCGTCCAGATAGACGGTCTCGATGGGCACCTCGCGAATGGGTATCCCCTCCCGGGTGAAGCGCATCAGCACGTTCATCTCGTACTCATAGCGCTCTCCCTCCACTGCCAGCAGCGCCGGCAGCAGCGCTCCCGAAAAGGCCCGAAGGCCGGTCTGCGTGTCGTAGACCCTTACGCCTGTGCTGAGGCGGAACACCAGGCGGGTGACGCCGTTTCCCAGGCGGCTGCGCAGGGGCACCTTGCCCCGGAAGCTGCGGCTGCCCAGAATCAGGGCTCCCGGCTCCGCCTCCGCCGCGGCGGCCACCCGCTCCGCGTCCCGGGGCAGATGCTGGCCGTCGGCGTCTACGGTCACGACGGTACACCCTGCGGGGCATTCCGCCGCGATATGGGTCAGGCCGGTTTTCACCGCCGCGCCTTTTCCCCGGTTTATATCATGATGCAGCACCCGGCCAAAGGGCTCTGCCCGGGAGAAAATCTCCCCATAGTCCGGGCCGCTGCCGTCGTCCACGATCAGCACGGAAAAGCCCCGCTTCGTCATACTCTCCGCCAGGCTTACCAGGCGCTCGTCCGGCTCATAGGCCGGGATCAAGGCAATGCGTTTTGTCTCCATGGTGCTTTTCAGCTCCTTTCTTTGCTGGCTTTGGACGCATTCTACGCAGAAAGGCTGAAAGATAGCTGAAAACAATCGGGGGCCGGGGATTATTTACAAACCGTTCAAAAATGCCGCCGCGGCAAGGAGAAGACAGGGAAAATCCGCGAAAAAAATACCGCCTTTTCAGGGGCGGTGTGCGTTTTTATGTGCGTTATTCGGAAAAGGGTGTGGCGGGAGCTTCCATATAAAGTGTACCCTTTGTCAAGGACACAATGGGTTTTTCAAATCAGGGCTCGGCAAAGACTTAATGCCTGAAACCATTTGGTTTTGGGATGTGCAGAGGATACCTCCCGGTAGTTAGATAATCATAGTATTCTGCCGGAGCT
>JAFPXK010000016.1 GCA_017412585.1 Oscillospiraceae bacterium | reverse complement strand
GACGGTAGCCGTAGCTCCCGTCTGAGAACAGCGGTTCAAAGATTGGGGTTATCTGCTGCGCTATTGCCTGTTGGATAATGCGGTCTACGACTGTTGGGATTCCCAGCTTTCGTATTCCGCCGTCAGGTTTCGGGATTTCCTTCCGCCTCACAGGATGTGGTTTGTATTTGCCATTCCGGATTTGGTCCAGAAGTTCTTCCCTGTGTTCCCTCAGCCAAGGCAGGGCATCCTCTACCGTCATTTCATCAATGCCGGGTGCTCCCTTATTGGCCTTTACCCGCTTATACGCTCTGTTCAGGTTGTTCCTGTTCAGAATACGCTCCAGCAGGTCTGCACCGTCCGCTTCTTCGGTTTCCCGTCCGTCAGCACTCCGCGCTCCCGCATACTTTTCATGTTCCGCACTATCCCTTTGCGGGCAGCCCCCGTTTCCAGGGTATTCTGCTTTCTTCATACTGACCTCCTTCCGACCCTTCTTCGGACTTACGATTGTTCAGCCCTTCCCTCATTTTTTTGAGGTACTATGGCCTCTGCTGACTTCTCGCAGTTCGTTGTTACTATGGCTCGGCTCCCAGCCGCTCATTGCTGTCACCAGGATAACGTTTTTTTGTTTCCGTCCGTGCCATCTGCGAGACCTCCCCGGGTACTCACACATTCTTTCACTCTTATACCCGCCATGTTTACCGCAAGCGATTCCGTGCAGCTATTGGGCTTTATCTTGTGTAGCAGTCTTACCCTCGCTTACGGCCTGACATGATTTCTGTTCGTCGGGCCAGAGTTTTGCCGCTGCCTTCCTTCAGATTCCGCCTCACGACGGACACCCTTGGCTTTGGCTATGACCTATGACCTTCCCGCTGCCGGGCGGTCTCGGGACTTTCACCCGTTAGAACGTGCGCTCGCCGGGCGCACCATGGGAAAGCGCCCCGAAGCCACTCGGCTTCGGGGCGCTTTGTTCCTGTTCTCATTACGGCTGATCTGCGCCTCAGGCGGCGGACCGTGTATCCGGGGCCTTTGGCTCGGTCACTTTGCCGTGCGGGGATAGGCGTGGGAGAGGCCGGCTTCGCAGGTTTCAAGGTCGATCTCGCCGCTGTTGTACCGGGCCATCAGCTCCACGTCGCCTGTTCTGAGGTCATATTTCCGCCAAGTCAGCACCGCCAGCACCGCGCCGATGGCCGGCAGCAGCGTGAACACCGCCCATAGCGCCTTCAGCGCCGTGTCGCTCTGGGCCACGTTGAGGGCGGCCAGCTCCGCAAAGCTCTCCGCCGCCACGCTTTGCCAGCCGAAGAGACCCAGCACCGCGATGGCCACCACGGAGGCCAGCGCGCTGACCATTTTCATGGTGAAGGTCTGGATGGCGAAGGTGATGCCCCTGGCTTCGATGCCGGTGGTGTACTGGCCGTACTCGGCGCAGTCGGGGGTGAACATGAACTCCAGCACCGTGATGGAGCCGAAGACGAAGCCCCGCAGCGTCAGCAGCACCAGCTGGGGCACCAGCAGCGGCCCCACCAGCCAGATCACCACGGACAGGGCGGCGTACACGATGGCGCTGAGATAGAAGACCCGGTACTTGTCCCACTTACGCAAAATCCGGGGCATGAAGAAGGCGACGATCACCGAGGGCACGAAGGCCAGCGCCGCGATCACTGTGGCCAGAGTGGCGTTTTGGAAGAGGTAGAAGCAGGCAAACTGCAGCACGGTGGTGGCCGTGTTGAGGCCCTGGAACAGCAGCATGCCGCCGTAATAGATGAACAGATACCGATTGTGGAACAGATAACGGAACATGCTCTGCAGCGTGTATTCCTCCGCGCTCTCCTCGCTCTGCACGTGCTCCCTGGCCCGGAAACAGAGCCAGAACATGGTGCCCAGCGCGATGGCGCAGACGATCAGCGCCGCGTTGGAGAAGGACATGCCGACGGCCTCGCTGGGCAGGAGGTAGCCGATCATCATCGCCACCAGCACGCCGATGTTGGCCCAGATGCGGCCTGTGGTCATCAGCGAGGTGCGCTCGTCCTGAATGTCCGTCATGGTGGTGACAAGGCCGAAGACCGGCACGTCGCAGATGGTGTAGGCCGTGTCCCACAGGATGTAGGCCACCGCAAAGAAGATCAGCTTCTGATTGAGCCCCAGATTCTCGGGGATGTGGAACAGTAGGACCGTGGTCAGGATGATCAGCGGCAGGGAGATCTTCAGCCAGGGCACAAAGCGGCCCTTTTTGAAATGGAACTTGTCGATCAGCCCGCCGAAAAGGCAGTCGTTGACGGCGTCCCATATCTTGACCACCAGCAGAACGCCGGCGGTGGACACCGCGTCCAGACCGCACAGCAGCAGATAGGTGGCGAGGAACATATACGTGAAGGTGTAGACCGCGTTCTGGCCCATGAAATAGAGGCCGTAGAAGCTCCGGTCTTTTTTGGTTGTGTACCAGCTATCCATCGCAATCCCCTTTCCCCATGATGTGTGATGTCGTTTCGCTCACGCCCAGAGGTACACGCGGCACTCATAGGGCCGCAGCTTTCCCTGGGGGGCGTCGGAATAGTTTTGCAGCACCAGCTTTGCCGCAGACAGGTCAAAGCCCGCCGGGGCGCGGAAGCGCTGCTCCGCCTCGCTGAACGCGCAGACCACCAGCAGGCGCTGGCCCTCCCCCTCCCGGGCGTAGACGCAGCGTTTGCCGGAGAAGGCGTCGAACGCCCGGTACGAGCCGCTGCGCACCGCCGGCAGCGACTGACGCAGGGCGATGGCCCGGCGGTAGAAGTGGAGGAGGGAGTCGGGGTCGGCCTCGGCGGCGGCCACATTGACCTCTTTGTAATTCTCGTTCAGGTAGAACCAGGGCTCGCCCTCGGTGAAGCCGGCCTTGGGGCCGTCCGTCCACTGGACAGGGGTGCGGGCGGAGTCCCGGGAGGCGTCCCACAGCCGTTTCAGCCGCTTATCCGGGGAGCGCTTCGTCGCCTTGTGCAAATACTGCCAGCGGGTCTGCACGTCCTCGTACATCTCCGGATCGGCGGGGTACCAGTTGGTCATGCCGATCTCCTGCCCCTGATACACAAAGGGCGTGCCCTGCTGGAACAGATACGCCGCGGCCAGCGTCTTGCCGCTGAGCACCCGATATTTTTCGCTGCCGTAGCGGGAGATGACCCGGGGATGGTCGTGATTTTCCAGATACAGCATGTTCCACGCCTTGCCCGCCAGCCCCTTCTGCCACTTCGTCCAGGCCCGCTTGAGCCGGCGCAGGGAGAAGGGCGTGTGGATGTAGTCGGTGGCGATGCAGTCGGCGCTCATGCACTCGAACTGGATGATCATGTCGATGACCTTGCCGGGCTTTTCCTCGATGTAGCGCAGCGCCTTTTTCACGTTGATCATGGGCCCCTCGGCCAGCGTCATGCAGTCGTAATCCGCCAGAGCGCCGTCATAGAACTCGGTCAGGTACTCCAGCAGGTGAGGGCCGTTGTTGTACAGGAGCAGGCCGCGGGAGGCGGGCATCAGCCGGTCGTCGGGCAGGCCCTCGGTCTTGGAGATGAAGGTAATCACGTCCTCCCGGAAGCCGTCCACGCCCTTATCCAGCCAGAAGCGGAGGATCTTCTTCACTTCCTCCCGCACCAGAGGGTTATCCATGTTCAGATCCGGCTGCTCGACGGCGAAGAGGTGCAGGTAGTATTCGCCCCGCAGCTCGTCAAACTGCCATGCCTTGCCCTCGAACAGACTGTCCCAGTTGTTGGGCAGGCCGCCGCCCGGACGGGCGGGACGCCAGATGTAATAGTCCGTGTAGGGCTCGATGCGGCGGCGGCTCTTTTGGAACCACTCATGCTGACTGCTGGTGTGATTCACCACCAGATCCATGATCACCTTGATGTCCCGGGCGTGGGCGCCCTCCAGCACCTTTTCAAAGGCCTCCATGCCGCCGTACTCCGGGGCGATGTCCATATAGTCCGAGATGTCGTAGCCGCAGTCCACCCCCGGCGAGGGATACAGCGGCGAAAACCAGATGCCGCCCACACCCAGAGATTTGATGTAATCCAGCTTTTCGTAGACGCCCCAGAGGTCGCCCATGCCGTCGCCGTTGCCGTCCTTAAAGCTGCGGGGCCAGATCTGATAAAAGACCCTGCCCTTATACCACTGCGTGTGTTCCACGGCTGTCCCTCCCTTTTCGGTTTCATTTGGCGATCTGTATTGGGATTATAGCATAAATTGGTGTGGTTTTCCAGAGCGAACAGGCGGACGCGGCGAAAAAAATCGCCGTTTCCTGTGTCTCGGAGGGCAGGAAACGGCAATTATTATGCGCTGTTATGCGGCGCAGCCATTCGTCCCAACTTTTCATCGTGTTTCGCATACTCGCTATGTAGAAGTAGCCAAGCCATCCGCGGATGAATACTTTTACCTTGTACATCACCACTCGGACGTTTCTGCCCTGACTGCGGGAAGTCAGTTCTTTGAGCTTCTGCTTCGCTTTCTTCAAGGACTTCGCATAACGATCTGATCAAGGATACCAACATCATCCGATCCATGTCCCGTGCCGGTAAGCCTACGGACAACCCAGTCAAAGAGGCACTGAACGGATGGATCAAGGAAGAACTCTTCATGGACTTCAAGATTGACGCTTGCCGCACCAGGGATGAGGTGAAAAGCGTACTTGATCGCTACGTGAAGTTCTACAACGAGCAGCGCCCTTGTTATGCCATTGGATATGATACTCCGGTCAATTACCGCAAGCGTTATTACAGGGGTGAATTAGAACGAAAAAATACCTTTGACTCCCGTATCCTTACCGAGGAACCCAAGTTCATCCAAAAACGCCGGAAACAGGCGCATCCTGAGCTCGTGTCTACTTCTGAAAATGAAAACTGCTGAAAAATGTCTTGTATGTCTACTTTTTGAAAAAACTTTTTCGCAAAAATGTGGCCTGTGTCCACTTTTGAAAAAAGAAACTGATTAAAATTATTTTTCGTGTCTACTTTTCTTGACTGGTACAATGCGACGGAAAAGCTGTTGCCCTTTCGATGGACAATCAGCCTCCAAATAGCGGAATAAAATCTCGCCAAATCGCAGGATTCTGTTGAATCTGCCACACTGATACGCTATAATATGGTCATCCTATAGCAAGGGGGATTTCTACATGGCAAGTTATATGCCGCGCGTGATCGACGAAACCATATCACATCGTCTGAGAAATAAAGGCGCAATCCTGGTGGAAGGGGCCAAGTGGTGCGGCAAAACCACCACCTGTGAGCAGCACGCCGCCAGCATTTTGTATATGAGCGATCCCGACCGGATGAAGCAAAATCTTCAGTTGGCGGATATCAGTCCTCGCTCTCTGCTGCTGGGCGAGACGCCGCGTCTGATCGACGAATGGCAGATGGCCCCCAAGTTGTGGGATGCTGTGCGCTTTGAGGTAGATCACCGGGATGGTTTCGGCCATTTTCTGCTGACCGGCTCCGCAGTGCCTGCGGAAATGGAGCAGGTGCATCATACGGGAACCGGGCGTTTTGCATGGATCAAAATGCGGCCCATGAGTCTGTATGAGTCCGGTGAGTCCTCCGGCGCGGTCAGCCTCGGTGCATTGTTTTCTCCTGATAACAAGCCGATCTTTGCGGAGAACAAGGCGACACTGGAGGATATTGCATTCCTCATCTGCCGCGGCGGGTGGCCGCAAGCGACCTTTTTGGAAGGTGAAGATGCGCTGGTGCAGTCCTTCGACTATCTGGACGCCGTAGTAAAATCCGATATCAGCCGCGTGGATGGCGTTTCCCGCAACGAGACCCGCGCCCGTCTATTAATGCGCTCTCTGGCGCGGCACCAGGGCACGCAAGCGCCCAACACTACGATCTGTGAGGATATCAACGTCAGCGACGATATGGAATTGAGCAAGGATACCGTCGTCTCCTATACGAATGCGCTGAAAAAGATCTTCGTGATCGAGGACTGCCCGGCGTGGAGCCCGAATCTCCGCTCCAAAACGGCGATTCGTACATCGGATACCCGCTATTTTGTTGATCCGTCCATCGCCACTGCAGCGCTGGGCGTTGGGCCCGGTGATTTGCTGAACGACTTAGAGACCTGTGGGTTGTTTTTTGAGACGCTTTGCATCCGCGATCTGCGCGTCTATGCGGAGGCGCTGGATGGAAGCGTGTACCATTTCCGCACCAAGGAAGGGTTGGAATGCGATGCCGTCATTCACCTGCGCAATGGAAGCTACGGCCTCGTAGAGGTAAAGCTCGGCGGTGATAAGCTCATTGAGGAAGGCGCTCATACGTTGAAGGCCGTAGCGGACAAAATTGATACGTCAAAGATGAAGGAACCCTCCTTTATGATGGTTCTGACCGGCACCTCACCCTATGCTTACAGGCGCGAGGACGGCGTGTATGTGGTGCCGATCACAGCGTTGAAGAATTAGAGATAACGATAACAGCGGCCGGAATCGGGGTTGAACAGGCTGACATGCATCTGCCGAGAATCACCGCCGACCGTTGGAGGGGTGCTATTTTGGCAACTAATTCGTTATAATTATAATATAGCGCCTCACAGTTTCTTGCAGTTGTCAAAACTCGTTCAGCAAACTTGGTCTGATAGATATTTGCGGATGGTTGTTTCGCTGTGATTCCCGATGAGTCAGACCACGGACACAAAAAAAGAGGGTCAGCTCCATCCAGGGGGCTGACCCTCTTTACATGTTTGATGAATGCCAGATAAGGAACCGGAAAAGCTGATGGACGAGATTCGCCAGAAAGGTAGTGTCAAGAGTCATGCGCAAATTTGTTTGCAGACTCTGTGAATGAGATCAGCCAGCCAAAGAGGCATCGTCCTGCAACGCCTCCAAGCGCTTCATGTTCATGTACTTTTTGTTGCCCCACTGTGTACCGGCAATATGACGTCCCGGTTGCAATTGCCGTTAGGAGTTCCTTTTCTTCTTCTCCATACTGGGATGTGCTCCTTTTCAGAATCTATTATGGCAGAGTCACCATATCCATCACGCAGGCGGGTCAAGATATGCCCACGGATAAAGTCAATGATTGCGTGGTAACGGAGGCCATGCCGGGCCAGCACCCGCCCATCACCCCATCAATACCAATAACTCTCGTCATCCTTGGTTGGCTGGTTCTTTTTGTGCCTCTGCCGGGCACTCTGCCGGCGGCGAAACTCCTCTTCGCTGACGGCCTCGTACCTCTCACAGTGAGCACTGCCGACGCATTGTCCGATACGCATTTTGCACCAGTTGTCCTTGTATTCGTAGAACCGGCAGCGGCCCTTATACCGCCGCTCGTCCCCCTCCTGCCGATGCACACGCTCCTTGTGCCAAGGTGTACCGGATAGATGCCGAACGCCCATACCATCGCCCCCTCTTGACCAAAATGTACCATATTATGACCCAATTCACAAGATATGCTGTCTGCATAGTTCGTGCCGAAACATCAAATTCTTTTCATGAATAGGTTTTGAAAAAACAGGGAAAAGAACAGCCCCGCCGAATCGGCGGAGCCGGCGCTGTTTCATTCTCATTTACCGTCTATCAAGCCGATGCACACATCGTTCACATTGGTGCCGGTGGGGCCGGTGATGATGAGGCCCTCCACCGCTTGGAGAGCGTGGTAGGCGTCGTTGTTCCGCCACACGTCCTCCAGCGAGACGCCCTTTTCTGCCAGCGCCTCCCAGGTGTCGCCGTCCACGTAGCCCCCGGCGGCGTCGGTGGGGCCGTCGGTGCCGTCGGAGCCCACGCTGATGAGGGCGGCGCCATGCAGTCCCCGCAGGCCCTCTGAGGCGGCCAGCGCCAGCTCCTGATTGCGCCCGCCCAGGCCGTCGCCGGTGACGTGTACCACCGTCTCGCCACCCGCCAGAAAGGCCAGCTTCTTCCCCTCCCCGGCGTGGGCGCGAAGGATGGCGGCCAGCTGCCGCCCCGCCTCCCGGGCCTCCCCCTCCAGACGGTCGGTGAGCAGCACAGGCGCATAGCCCAGACGCCTACAGGCCTCTCCCGCCGCCCGGCACAGCTCCCGGACGCTGCCCACCACCTGGGCGTGGACGTTGGTGATCTCCTTAGGCGTCTCCACCCGGAGGCATCGCTCCGCCTCCGCCGACAGACGCAGATGGTATCTCTCCGCAATGGCCAGCGCATCGGCGCAGGTGGCGCTGTCGGGACTCACCGGCCCGGAGGCGATTTTGTCCAGTCGGTCGCCCAGCACGTCGGACAGCGCCACCGTCTCCACCCGGGCGGGGGCACAGCGGCGGGCAAATCGCCCTCCCTTCACCCCGGAGAGCCGCTTGCGGATGGTGTTCACCTCCCCGATGTCCGCCCCGGAGGAGAGCAGCTGCCGGGTGATGTCCTGCAGCTCCGAAAGCGGCACCAGCGGCTTTTCCCACAGGGCGCTGCCGCCGCCGGAGAGGAGCAGCAGCACCGTGTCGTCCTCCCGAAGGTCTGCCGTCAGCGCCAGGGCGGCGTCGGCGGCAAGGACGCTGTTCTCATCCGGCACGGGGTGGCCCGCCTCGATGCACCGCAGCCCCGCCAGCGGGGCGGTAAAATGGCCGTATTTGCTGATGACCACGCCCTCCGTCACGCTCCGGGGCAGCACGTCCACCGCCGCAGCCGCCATGGCCGGCGCCGCCTTCCCCACCGCCACCAAAAACACACGGCCCGGAAAGGTCATACCCGTCAGGGCGCGGCGCACCCCATCCCGGGGCATCACCGCCCGGATGGCGTCGCGAGCCGCCGTTTCCGCATGGCGGCGCAGGGTCTCATTCATGGCGCTCTCCTTTCCGCAAATCCCCGGCACCGGGCGAGGCCGGAATCATAAACCGTTTTCATACAGGCGGCGCACGGGTGGACGGTCCTGCCGCCCACCAACGCCCCCGCTGTATGCGCCCGCTGCCCTCCGCCCCGAAGCGGCAGGCGGGAAGTTGATTTCAGTATCCACGATTGCTTCCGAAAAGTCAAGACGGAGAAGGCCGAAACGCCGCGCCTCCTTCCACTTTTCCTTGCGTTTTGACGGTAAACAGTTTATACTGATTTCAAACCAATTCAGGTTGCCATCGGGAGGTGATTTGCCTTGCAGACCTACACGCCGCGTCCCAGAGAATATGCCCAGGAATGCATTGAGGCCTACATCCTGACCCACGATCTCCGGGCGGGAGACAGTCTGCCGCCGGAGCGGGACATGTGCGCCATGTGGGGTCTGAACCGCAGCACCCTGCGCAGTGCCATTGCCCGGCTGACGGCGGCAGGTCGGCTGGTGTCCGTACAGGGCAGCGGCACCCGGATCGCCCCCCGGTTTCGCCGGACGCTTCAGGATCTGCAAAGCTTTTCCGACTATGCCGCCAGCGGTGGTTTTACGGCGGAGACGCGGCTGCTGTCCTTCTCCACCGTGGAGTGCGACAAGCACCTTGCCCGCCGGTTTCGCCGTGTGCTGGGGGAGAAGCTGTACCGCATCTCCCGTCTGCGTATGCTGAACGACACCCCCGTACTCATCGAGACGGCCTACATCCCGGTGGAGCTGGCCCCCCATCTGGAGGAGCACGACCTGGTAAACGGCTCTTTGTTTGCCGTGTTGGAGGAGGTCTATGGCCTGCGGCTGGATCACGGCGAGGAGAAGGCCAGCATCACTCTGGCCAATGCCGAGGAGGCCGCCCACCTGCATATCCGGCCCGGTGACGCCGTGTTCTGGATCGTCAGCCGCACCGACGCTCCCGACGGCACTACCGTGGAGTACTGCCGCACCGTGGCCCGCGGCGATGTGGTGGAGATGGCCGGCGTGCTACGCTGGCGCAGTGGTGAGGAGGACGAGCCATGAACGATGTAAATTACCGCTCCCCCCTTTATATCCAGCTCCGTGAGGTCATCCGCAGCAAAATTGAGGAGGGTGAATACCCCGCCGGCACCGCCATCCCCTCGGAAAACCAGCTCAGCGAGCAATACGGCATCAACAGAGTCAGCGTCCGCAGCGCACTGGCGGCGCTGGAAAACGAGGGGCTGCTGCGATCCGTACAGGGCAAGGGAGTGTTTGTATGCGGCGAAAAGACGGAACGGGAACTGGATACGCTGGGCGGCTACCGCCATACCATGAAGGAGCGCTCCCGGGAGGCAGCCACCCGGGTACTGGTGAAGGCGCTGCGCAAGGCCGGCCCCTACTATGCCCAGGTGCTGGGTCTGCACCCCGACGACGACGTGTGGTTTGTCCGCCGCATCGATTACAGCGGCGGCGAGCCGGTGGCCCTGGAGGAGATCTATATCCCTTACGCCGTACTGCCCGGTCTGGAGGACATTGACATTCAGCTTTTCTCCATCTACGACGCCTATCTGTGGAACGGCGTGCAGCCCAGCCGCGGCCATCAGGTGCTGCGCCTCACCCATCTGGAGCCTGCGGTGGCCAAGCTGATCGATCTGCCGCCCCAACAGGCGGTGATGGAGTTCTCCTGCGTCACCCGTGACACCGGCGGACGGGTCATTGAATTTGCCCGCAACTATGTGCGCGGCGACAAGACCGAGTTCCGCGTACACTATACAAATTCCTAATTGGTATAAAATCGAATTGTAATTATTCTGTTTAATTCCCCGAATATCTACCGATATTCGGGGAATTTTGCGCTTTTGATATACAATCTGCACAGTATAATCGAGTTTTATATCGTCATATTAGAGAAAAATGCCCCTCTATCTTGAAAATGGTATGAAATATAAATATACTTGTTGTAACAAGGGTAAGCGACCCAGTACCCATCACAAGGAATGAGGTGATCGTTTTGGCGGATTCCATCGTTTCCCTGCGGCATGTGGACAAGTGGTATGGCGGCAATCACGTGGTCAAGGACATGAATCTGGAGATTCGGTCCGGCGAGTTTTTGACGTTGCTGGGCCCCTCCGGCTGCGGCAAGACCACCACGCTGCGGATGATTGCAGGCTTTGAGGACGCCACTGCCGGCATCATAGAGGTGCAGGGCCAGCGGGTGGAGGAGAAGGAACCGTATCAGCGGGATGTGAACACGGTCTTCCAGAACTACTCCCTGTTCCCCCACATGACGGTGTATGACAACGTGGCCTATGGGCCCACCATCAAAAAGTGGCCCAAGGCGCAAATCAAGGAGCAGGTCACCAAAATGCTGGAGCTGGTGCAGATGGCGGGCTATGAAAAGCGGAAGCCCGACGCCCTCTCCGGCGGTCAGAAACAGCGTGTGGCCATTGCCCGCGCCCTGATCAACAATCCCCGGGTGCTGCTGCTGGACGAGCCTCTGGGCGCGCTGGACCTGAAGCTGCGCAAGCAGATGCAGATCGAGCTGAAGCGGCTGCAGCGCAAGCTGGGCATCACCTTCGTATATGTCACCCACGATCAGGAGGAGGCCATGACCATGTCCGACCGCATCGCGGTGATGAAGGACGGCGTTATCCTGCAGATCGACGCGCCGCTGGAAATCTATGACCACCCCAACTGCCGGTTTGTGGCGGATTTCATCGGCGAGAGCAACGTCATCGAAGGCACGGTGGTCTCCGCAGAGGGGTCCCTCCTCTCCGTGGAAACCGATGGCGGTCTGGTGCGCACCCGGGGCGAGGGCTTTGCCGTGGGCGAGAGAATCTGCATCTCCGTCCGTCCGGAATACCTGGCCGTCAGCGCCGCGCCGGTTGAGGGCTTTACGATGAGGGGCCGGGTCAAGGACTTCATCTACATGGGCACGGTGATCAAAACCAGTCTGGATCTGCCCGGCGGCCAGGAAGTCAAGTTCAGCCGCTTTGAGCCCGACCCCACCCTCCGCGAAGGGGACGAGCGGTTCATCTACTGGCCGGAAAACAAATCCGTGCCCATCCACCTGACGGGGGAGGTGTCCTCATGACCGCCCCGAAAAAGCGCCGCAATCCGCTGCCGGCCATCGCTCAGGCGGGCCCTGTGTCGGTGTGGATGGTGCTGTTTGTCACGGTGCCCATGCTGTTCATCATCTACATCAGCTTCATGTCCCGGGGCACCTTCGGCGGTGTGGAGTACACACCCACCCTCACCTCCTATGAGACGCTGGCAGACGTGACCTACTTTGCCGTGATCCTCAAGAGCCTTCAGGTGGCCGTGGTGACCACGGCGGTATGCCTGCTGTTGGGCTATCCCTTTGCCTACTACATTGCCCGCAAGAGCGCGGACGTGGCCTCCCGGCTCATCATGCTGCTGATGATTCCCCTGTGGACCAACTCCCTCATGCGGCTGAACGCCTGGATGCTGTTGTTCCAGACAAACGGGCCCGTAAACAAGGCCCTGCTGGCGCTGGGCATCGTGCAATCCCCGGTGAAATTCATCTACACCGACGCTCTGGTGCTGCTGGGACTGATCACCAACTTCCTGCCCTTCGCCGTGCTTCCCATGTACTCCTCCATCGAGAAGCTGCAAAAGGCCATGCTGGAGGCGTCGGCTGATTTGGGCGCCACCCCTGCCACCACCTTTCGCAAGGTGACGCTGCCGCTCACCTTCCCCGGCATCTTCTCCGCCATCATTCTCACCTTTATCCCCGCCCTGGGTACCTATACCATCACCGACATGCTGGGCGGCGGCAAGGTGCTGTACATCGGCAACATCATCAAAAATCAGTTCGGCACCATCCGCAACTGGCCGCTGGGCGCAGCCCTGAGCGTACTGCTGCTGCTCATCACGGCGCTGCTGATCTTCCTCTATTCCCGCTTCGCCAAAATCGAGGATATGGAGGTGCTGTGATGAAAAACAAAAAGCTGCTGCGGCAGAGGCGCAACGCCTTCTGGAGCGCTATGTATGCCGCCGTCATCTATGCGCTGTTCTATATCCCGGTGCTGGTGATGATCCAGTTCTCATTCAACGACGCCAAGCGGAACTACTCCTGGGAGGGCTTCACCACCCAGTGGTACGGCAAGCTCTTTTCCTTCGGCAACCACGACCTGTGGGAGTCGCTGGTCTACTCCCTGGTCATTGCCGTGGCGGCCACCGTAATCAGCGTGGTGGTGGGCGTGCTGGGCGGCATCGGATTGAAGAAATTCGAGTTCCGCGGCAAGAAGTTCATCAACCTCATGCTGTATGTCCCCATCGTGGTGCCGGAGATCGTGCTGGCCGTGTCCATGCTGATTATCTTCATGACCGTGGGCATCCGTCTGGGGATGGGCACCATCGTCATCGGCCACTGCACCTTCTGCATCCCCTATGCGGTGGTCACCATTAAGGGCCGCATCAGCGGTGATAACGAGACGCTGCAGGAGGCGTCTATGGACCTGGGCGCCAACCGGGTGCAGACCTTCTGGCGCGTCACCATTCCCAGCATCATGCCGGGCATCCTGTCGGCGGCCTTTCTCAGCTTCACCCTGTCCATCGACGACGTCATCATGTCCAACATGCTGGCCTCTGCCCGCCAGTCCACCCTGCCGGTGCTGATTTTGTCCGTCAATCGCACGGGTATCACGCCGGACATCAACGCGCTGACCACCCTGATGGTGCTGGTCATGGTGGCGGGCATGCTGGTGATGAGCGGTCTGCAGCGCCTGCGCCGCAAGAGAGAGGCCCGGGAGATGGCGGAGGCCGAACAGCGTATTTCCACCCTTCGCGGTTGAAATAAACACAATAATAATGGTATTATGGGAGGTACGAACATGAAAAAAGCATTGTCTCTGATTCTGGTACTGGTCATGGCGCTGACGCTGGTGGCCTGCGGCGGCCAGAGCGCGACCACGCCCTCCGGCGGCGAGGAAGCCGGCAGCAAGGAGCTGAACATCTTCATGTGGAGCGACTACATGTCCGATGACCTGGTGGCCAACTTCGAGCAGGAGTACGGCATCAAGGTGAACCTCAGCTACATGAACGACAACGCCGACTCCATCACCAAGCTCACTGCAGGCGCCGGCGACGGCTACGACCTGATCATGACCTGCGACGCCTACATGGAGTCCCTCATCAAAGGCGGCTATCTGGAGCAGTTGGATCTGAGCCAGATTCCCAACGCCAAAAACATCAACAAAGCCTATTGGTCGGAGCAGAATCAGGGCTACTGCGTACCCTACCTGATGAACTACATCTATGTGGTGTACGACACGGAGCGCTGCCCCATTGAGATCACCTGCTACAACGACCTGATCCGTCCCGAGATGAAGGGTCAGATCGGATCCGTGGACGGCGCCCGCAACCTGTTCCCCATCGCCCTCATCGCGCTTGGCTACGACCCCAACTCTCGGGAGGAGAGCGAGATCGCCGAGGCCTATGAGTGGCTGGTGAAGTACAATGAGAACGTGGTGGCCTACGGCTCCACCGAGACCAACATGGTCAACGGCACCATCTCCTGCATGTTCACCTACGACGGCAACACCGCCGAGGCGATGGCCCAGCTCGGCGCCGACAACACCCTGACCGTGGCCCCCTTCACCGCCGATCCGGTGCAGCTGGGCTTCGATCTGTACGTCATCCCCAAGGGCGCCCAGCACATGGATGCCGCCTATCTGTTCCTCAACTACATCTGCGACGCTCAGGTCATGGCGGACAACCTGGTGGAGAACCCCTACTCCTGCCCCAATGACGCCGCTGTGGCCGCCGCATCCGAGGAGTATCGCAACGGCCCTGCCTTTGACTTTGACTACAAGACCAACGTGTTCTTCCAGGAGGACGTGGGCGACGCCATCACCATCTATGACAAGTACTATCAGATGCTGAAGGTGGGTTAATCAGGTAAGGAGGTTCCCCGTGGTTAAGTTTGACGAGCAAAAGCAAATCGACAGCGTCCGGGGCGCTCTGGCCCTGCGCAGTCAGATTGAAACCGTGGTGGATGCCATCTGGCAAAAAGGGCTTCGCAACCTGTGTTGGCTGGGTATCGGCGGTACCTGGGCCAGTTGCCGGCAGGTGGTGTGCCACATGAAGGAGCGGACGGATCTGGACGTGTTCGCCGCCAATGCGGCGGAGTACTGTACCACCGGCGACCGCCGGGTGGGCCCGGGCACCTGCATGGTGATCTCCTCCGTTACCGGCACCACCACGGAGATTGCTGATGCCGTGGCAAAAGCCCGCGCCGCCGGCGCAGAGATCATCGGCTTTATCGACAAGGCCGACTCCCCCCTGGCCTCCGCCGTGGATCACTGCATCTCCTTTGCGGGAAACGAGCAGTTGAAATTCTTCATGGTGGCCGATCGGATTTTGTTCCTTCGGGGCGAGATGCCGGAATATGCGGCGATGTACGCCCAGTTTGACGCCAATCTTCCCCAGGCGCTGGTGGCGGTGGAGAAAGAGGCCGACGCCTTCGGTGAGGCCTTTGCCATCGCCCACAAGGATGATCCCCTCCACTACTTCGTGGGGGCCGGCACCCTCTACGGCGCCACCTATTCCTACGCAATGTGCTATTGGGAGGAGATGCACTGGATCCGCACCAAATCCATACATTCCGCGGAGTTCTTCCACGGCATGCTGGAGATTGTGGACCCGGATACGCCTGTTACCGTATTCGTAGGGGAGGATGCCCAGCGGCCTCTGAGCCAGCGGGTGGCCCGGTTCCTGCCCCGGATCTGCAAAAACTATACCATCATCGACACGGCGCAGTACCGTCTGTGCGGCATCGACGACCAATACCGCCCCCATGTGAGCCATCTGGTGATGCATGCGGTGACCAACCGCATCGACGCTCATCTGGAGGCCCTCTCCGGCCACGACATGACCATCCGCCGGTACTACCGGAAGATGGAATACTGATTAGCCACAGGGGCGGGCGTCAGCCCGCCCCTGGACCGGTACAGGAGGTATCGCTTATGGAATGGGGTCTGTTTACCTGCCCTTACCAGCGTTTGCCGCTGGAGCAGGCCTTTGCAGACGCAAGGGCGCTGGGGTACGACTACATCGAGCTCTGGGGTGGGCGGCCCCATGCCTACGCCTATGATCTGCTCTCCGGTGATCTGGCAGACGTGCAGCGTCTGGCGGATCGCTACGCCATGCCGGTGCGATTTTACACCCCGGAGCACAACGCCTACCCCTACAACTATATGATGGGCCCGGAGCGCCAATGGGAGAGCGCCATGAACTACCTCACCGCCGCCTTGCGCTGCGGGAAGCTGCTGGGCTGTCAGGCGGTGCTGCTGTCTGTCGGTCACGGCGGCAGCGCACCGGAAGAGGCGCGGTATGACCGTCTCCTTCGCTCCCTGCGGCATCTGGTTCATCAGGCGGAAACACTGCGCCAGCCCATCGTTCTGGAAGCGCTGACCCCCTATGAGAGCAACACCTGCACCCGGCTTTCAGAGCTGGAGGAGGTGCTGCGGAAGGTGGATTCGCCGCTACTGCAGGGGATGTGCGACGTGGTGGCGCCCTTCGTGCAGGGTGAGGATCCCGCCGAATATCCCCGCCGTCTCGGCACCGCCATGGCCCACCTCCACCTTGTGGACAGCGACGGCGTCAGCGAGACCCATCTGATTCCCGGCGACGGGGTGATGGATTTGGGTGCCTTGCTGCGGGACATCCGCGCCGCAGGATATGACAGCACCGCCACGTTGGAGCTGGTGACCCACTATATCGACAACCCCACCGACGCCGCCCGATGGGCGCTGCGGCGAGCAAAGGAGCTGATGGACGCATGATGCGCATTGCCTGCGCCGGCGACAACTGTATCGACTATTACGACGCCACCGGCGAAGCTTTTCCCGGCGGCAATCCGGTAAACGTGGCGGTGTATCTGCGCCGTTTGGGGGCGGATGCCTCCTATATCGGTGCGGTGGGCGACGACGCCTACGGCCGCCTGCTCCGCACCGCTTTGGCGGAGAAGGGCGTGAACGTCAGCCATCTGCGGTCAGAGCGGGGCGCCACGGCGCTAAGTCATGTGTCGCTGGTGGAGGGCGACCGGGTATTCGGCGATTATGAGGAGGGCGTGATGGCCGATTTCCGCCTGACGGCGGAGGAACTGGACTTCATCTCCGCCCACGATCTGCTGGTCACGGGTCTGTGGAGCCACACCGAGGACCACCTGCCCTCCCTCCGGGCGAGAGGCATCCCCGTGGCCTTTGACGGGGCCGACCGGCCCTTTGCCACTGCATCCAGAAAGGCCTTGCCCCATGTGTCGGTGTTTTTCTTCTCCGATGACGGCAGCGATGATGCCGTCTTGCAGGACAGGCTCCGGCAGCTGGCCGCCTTCGGACCTGCGCTGACGGTTGCCACTCGGGGCAGCAGGGGCAGCATGGCCTGGGACGGCCGGCGGTTTTATTCCGCCGGCATCGTGCCCTGCCGCGTGGTGGACACCATGGGGGCGGGGGACAGCTTCATCGCCGGTTTCCTGCTCTCCTGGCTGCAGGGGCAGAGCGTGGACGCCTGTCTGACCGCCGGCGCCCGGAACGCCGCCGTAACCATCGGCTACCGGGGTGCATGGTGAACGCGCAGGCCGCCGGGTCATACGCCCGCCCTGTCCCGCAAGAAAAAAGTGATTGAGTGCTGTCTTTTCGGCAGTTCTCAATCACTTTTTTATTCTCTATGTGTCGGATTTATCCCGATTTCCCGGCTGCCGCCCTGCCGACCTTCACCCCTCCATCTCCGCCAGCGTGGGCATGGCGGGAATGGCGCCGTGGCGGCTGGTGGTGATGGACGCGGCACGGTTGGCAAAGGCGATGACCTTTTCCAGCTCCGGCACGGTCAACGTGTCGAGCTCGCAGCCCACCAGACGGCTCAGCGCAGCGCCGAAGAAGGTGTCGCCGGCGCCGTTGGTGTCGCACACCTGACAGGGTACACCCGGCACGCGGCCGGTGCGGTCCCCCATACGATAGAACGCGCCGTCGGGCCCCAGCGTCACCAGCACCAGACGGATGCCCTTGTCCCGCAAAAAGGCGCTGCCCTGTGCCAGATCATCGGTGCCGGTGAGCAGGGGCAGCTCCTCGTCGGACACCTTCAGGATGTCGGCGTAAACCAGCGGCTCCCGCATCCCCTGAATGGCGGCGTCGGCGTCCCGCCACAGGCTGGGCCGATAGTTGGGGTCATAGCTGATGAGGGCGCCTGCCGCCTTGGCGGTCTGCACCGCCTGCAGCGTGGCGCTGCGGCTGGGCTCCGCCGTCAGGCTCACCGAGCCAAAATGGAGCAGCCGGGTGTTCTCCAGCAGCACCTGAGGCACGTCCTCAAATCGCAGCGAAACATCGGCGCTGGGGTCCCGGTAGAAGCTGAAGCTCCGCTCCCCCTTCTCGTCCAGCGACACCACAGCCAGAGTGGTATGCTCCCGGGGATCCACCGAAAGGCCGGTAATGTCCACGCCGTTCTGCGCCAGCGTGCGGCGCAGGAAAGCGCCGTAGCTGTCGTCACCCACCCGGCCCACAAAGGCGGTGTTGACCCCCAGCCGGGAGGCGGCAACCGCCAGATTGGCCGGTGCGCCGCCGGGGTTGGCGTCATAGCGGGGGATGCCCTGCTCCGTCACGCCGGACTGGGTCATATCGATGAGAATTTCGCCGATGGCAGTAATATCAATCATAGTTTTCCACCTCTCCAATCGATTTTGTATCGGTTGTCCGGCCCTCCCGACGGCGATCATCATCTATCCGCCGCCGTCATGCACCGTAACTTATAGTGTAATCCCCTTTTCCCCCGATGTAAAGCAAAACCGCAAAACCGCCCCGACCAATCTTTCGTAAATGACCACATCCCCCGCCCCGCGCGAAAGGTATCCATATTATGTAAACCGATTCATCTGCCCCTCCGGCGCTTTACTTCCCCTCCTTCTTCCGCGGTTTTGCAAAAAAGTGCCAATAGGCAAGAAAAATGCCGAAAATATGTCCATGGCAGTTTGGCTTTATCCCTTGCGGTACGCCGCGCCAACAATATAGTAAAACGGCCTTTCATTCACCTATTACAGTGAACGAAAGGCCGCCTGTCAACCGCTTGACCATGCGATTCCCCCCCTGGCGGGGCGGCGGGGTCAATCCCCTACGAAGTCCTCTCGCATGGGGGTGAAAATATCCAGCAGCTTGCCGCTCTCCAGGCAGGTGCAGCCGTGGATGACACCATCCTCCTTCAGCAGCGTGTCGCCGGCGGTGTTTCCGTTCACATTCCGCTGTCGCCGTAGTTGGCAAGGACGCGGGCGGAGGGGTCGCTCACGTCGCAGCCGGGCCAGCTTTTGTTGGGCATCCAGAAGTCCGCGATCATCTCCGCCTGGCCGGGGTAGTATTTTTCAAAAATCTCCCGGTACAGCAGGCTCTCCTTGGTAAACGGGCGGCCATAGGTATAGGCCATCCGCTTCTGCTCAAACTCCGCGTCGGTGTACAGGCTCTCGGCGTAGGCCTTCAGGTCGTCCACCATGGAGTGGCCCACCGCGTCGGAGAAGGCCGCCTTCTGCCGCCACAGAATCTCATCGGGCAGCAGATGGTCTTTTTCAAAGGCGTGGCGCAGCAGGTATTTTCCCATGCCGTAGCGGTTCATCTTGAGTTTAGGGTCGATGGACATGACGTATTTTACAAACTCCAGGTCGCCGAAGGGTACGCGGGCCTCCAGAGAGTTGGCCGAGATGCAGCGATCGGCGCGCAGCACGTCGTACATGTAGATCTCGTCGATGCGCTTTTTTGCCTCCCGCTGGAATTCCTCAGGGCTCGGCGCAAAGTCTGTGTATTTGTAGCCAAAGAGCTCGTCGCTGATCTCCCCGGTCAGCAGGACGCGCACATCCGTCTGCCGGTGGATGGCCTTGCAGCACAGATACATGCCCATGCTGGCGCGGATGGTGGTGATGTCCCAGGTGCCGAGAGCGGCGATGACCTCCTCCAGGGAATCCAGCACCTGCTGCCGGGTCATGAAGACTTCGGTGTGCTCGGCCCCGATGAAGTCCGCCGCCGTGCGGGCGTACTTCAGGTCAATGGCGTCCACATCCATGCCGATGGCAAAGGTGCGCACGTGCTTGCCCAGCAGCTTGGCCGAGATGGCGCACACCAGGCTGGAATCCAGCCCGCCGGAGAGCATGAAGCCCAACGGGGCATCTGCGTCCAGACGCTTGTCCACGGCGAGAATCAGCCGTTCCCGGATGCCCGCGCAGATCGTGTCCAGATCCCCGTCAATGTAGGAATCAACGGTGGTAAGGTCGGCAAACCGGACAAACTTCCCATCCTTCCAGTAGTGCCCCGGCGGGAAGGGCTTGACCTCATCGCACAGCCCCACCAGGTTTTTGGCCTCGCTGGCAAAGACCATGCTGCCATCGCAAAGCGTACCGTAAAAAAGCGGACGGATGCCGATGGGGTCGCGGGCGGCGATAAAGCCGCCGGTCTCGCCGTCATAGAGGATCATGGCAAATTCCGCGTCCAGCTTGGCAAACATCTCCACGCCATATTTACGGTAGAGTGGCAGGATGATCTCACAGTCGGACGCGCTGTGAAAGACGCAGCCCTCGTCCTCCAGCTCCTTTTTCAGCGTTCGGAAGAGATACAGCTCGCCGTTGCACACGCACATATCGCCGTTTGCGTGAAAAGGCTGCATACCCTCCTCGTGCAATCCCATGATGGCCAGGCGGTGGAAGCAGAGCCACCCATCTCCCGCACGCTCCACCCGGCTCATGTCCGGGCCCCGGGAGACGGTGCGGTCAAAGAACGGCATGAATTGCTCCGGCGTCAGGCTGCCGGAGGTAAAACCCATAATCGAACACATGATGATTCTCCTGTTCTCTCTATTCCCACTCCACCGTACCAGGCGGCTTGGATGTGATGTCGTAGACCACACGGCTGACAGAGCGCACCTCGTTTGTAATGCGGGAGGACACCTTTTCCAGCAGCTCGTAGGGCAATCGCGCCCAGTCGGCGGTCATGAAGTCGTCGGTGTCCACCGCACGCAGCGCGACGACCCACCCGTAGGTGCGCTCGTCACCCATGACACCTACGCTGCGCGTATCGGTCAGCACGGCGAAATACTGGCTGGGCACGTTGAACGGGCCGGCCTTTGCCACCTCCTCGCAGAGGATGGCATCCGCCTCCCGAAGCACGCGGAGCTTTTTCTCCGTGATCTCTCCCATCACCCGCACGGCAAGTCCCGGCCCCGGAAACGGCTGACGCATGACCAGCTCCTCCGGGATGCCCAGCCCCAGCCCCACAGCGCGCACCTCGTCCTTAAAAAGCATCCGCAGGGGCTCCACGATGCCGCTAAAGCCGATCCTCCCGGGCAGGCCGCCCACATTGTGGTGGCTCTTGATGACAGCCGCGCTGCCCCAGCCGGATTCCACCACGTCGGGGTAGATGGTGCCCTGCACCAGCACGTCCTGTTTTCCCAGCTTCTTCGCTTCCTCCTCAAAGACGCGGATGAACTCCTCGCCGATGATCTTCCGCTTCCCTTCCGGATCCGTAACGCCTTTGAGCCTTGCCAGGAACCGCTCTCGCGCGTCCACAACCACCATCCTCATCCGGAAGCGGCATCCAAACACCTGCTCCACCTGTTCCCGTTCGCCTTTTCGCAGCAGGCCGTGGTCCACGAAAACGCAGGTGAGGTCATCCCCGATGGCACGATGCAGCAGCACCGCCGCCACTGCGGAATCCACTCCGCCGGAGAGGGCGCACAGGACACGTTTGCCGGAAAGCTCCCAGCGCAATGTCTCTATGGACGTGGAGGCGAAATCCTCCATCGTCCAGTCCCCGGCACAGTCGCAGACGGAGAACAGGAAGTTGCGCAGCATCTGTATCCCGTATTCGGTGTGGGTGACCTCCGGGTGAAACTGCACGCCGTATCGCTTCCGCTTCTCATCCGCCATGGCGGCACAGGGGCAGCTCTCCGTAGAGGCAGTAACGGTGAAGCCGGCGGGAACGCTGCGCACCGCATCCGTGTGGCTCATCCAGCAGGCGCTCTCAGGCGGCACATGGCGGAACAGGGCGCTCTCGGTATGGCGAAGCGTCACCCTGCCGTACTCGCTACCGTTTTCGGCGGGGCAAACCTCGGCACCTGCCATCCATGCCAGCAGCTGGTGGCCATAGCAAATACCGAGAATGGGGATGGCAAGGCGGAGGATCTCCGGGTCAAACCGGGGCGAGACCGAATCATAGACGCTGCTGGGCCCGCCGGTAAAGACGATGCCCTTATAGCCCTCCCGCTGAATCTGCGCCACGGTCATGTCACAGGAGGATCTCACCTCGGCAAAAACATGCTGTTGCCGGATCCGCCTTGCAATCAGCAGGCTGTACTGCCCGCCGAAGTCCAGCACAAGGATTTTTTCCTGCATGGCCCTCACTCCACCGTCACGGATTTTGCTAGGTTCCTGGGTTTGTCGATATCGCAGCCCTTTTCCCTGGCGGTATAATAGGCCAGCAGCTGCAGCGGCACCACCGCGACGGCCGGTGAGAACAGCGTTTCCACCCGGGGGATAAAGATCACGTCGTCCGCCTGGGAGACAATGTTTTTATTGCCCTTGAGCGCCAGCGCCAGCACCTTTGCCCCCCGGGCCTTGACCTCCACGATGTTGGAGAGGGTTTTGTCCATCAGCGCTTCGTTGCAGCATACGGCGATGACCGGCTGATTCTCCCCGATGAGGGCGATGGTGCCGTGCTTCAGCTCCCCGGCAGCGTAGGACTCGGCGTGAAGGTAGGAGATCTCCTTCATTTTCAGCGCGCCCTCCAGGGCAACGGCGTAATCCGTGTTGCGGCCGATGAAAAACAGGGAGGGGCTGGCATAGCGGCCGGCCAGCCTGGGCAGCTGCCAGTTCATGTCGATGGTCTGCTGGATTTTTTGCGGCAGCTGCTGCAGCTCCTTCACCAGCGCATCGTAACGCTCCGGTCCGATGCGCCCCAGCTTGGCAGCGGCGTAGAGGGCGAAGAGATACAGCACCGCCAGCTGGGTGGTGTAGCCCTTGGTGGTGGCCACGGCGATCTCCGGCCCGGCGAAGGTGTACAGCACATGGTCGGACAGCTTGGCAATGGTGCTGCCCACCACGTTGACG
>JAFPXK010000015.1 GCA_017412585.1 Oscillospiraceae bacterium | reverse complement strand
GAGATCCTTTACAATGAGCTGATCGCCGCCAAGAAGGCACTGCAGGCGAATCCGACCAGCGGCGCGGCGCAGATCAAATACAATCAGGCGATCATGGAATTCAAGGCCAGCCACGCCGCCATCGAACACGCCAATTCGGTGCTTCCCGGCGAACAGCTTGCCATGCGCGCCGTGCTCAACGAGGATATTGAGCGAACCATGGCGGCCAGGATCGAGCAGAAGTACGCCGCCAAAATTGCGGAAAAATATAATATTGATCCGATGACCATCCGCTTTGACCGCGCCACCGCCAATAAGGATTTATCCACCAAGTTTGGCCGGGATATCGACTGGACGCCCAAGGTGGTCACCAAAGAGGGCGGCACAAAGTATATCAGCCAGGCGACGGCGGATGAACTTCTCGAACAGTCGGTGCGTGAAACGGTGGAGGAGACCTGCGGCAAGGAGTTTGCCGAGCAGTTCGCCGCAAAGGGCGGCTTTGCCCGCAAACTGGATCAGACCGCCTGCACCATACAGCATAAAGATTTCTTCCAAGGCGGTTTGAACACGGTGCAGCAGGTCACCGACAAGAGCAGAATGGGCGAGTTCATGGGCGCCGAGAAGGCGCGCAGCGTGGCCGATACCTTGCGATACAAGGGTGCGCATCCGTATGCGGAGGGCGCACGGCTTGAAAAAGAGGTGCTGTCCGGACTGTCCGATGTTGACGCCGATAAACTGCTGAAAGAGCTGGAGGCTTATTCCAAGGCGGATGCGGCAACCGCCAAGATGATCCAACTGTCCGACAACGCCAAAAAGCTCAAGGAAGCGTATTCCCTCATGGAAGAAGGAATGTATCAGCCGGCAAAATACAACAAATTGGTCGTTCAGAAAGAAGGGGTATCCTTAGGAAAAGGCTATACGGAAACGCTCACAAATCAGGATTACGTCAATGCGCGTATTCTTGATCGGGGGAGCGGTCAGGCTCTCACAGGTGAAATGAAACAGCGTTCGGAAGCCTGGGTAGGCGATCGCATCACTCTTTCCGAAGCGCGTAAGGCGTGCGAACTGAACGGCAATACGCTGGAAACGGCGATAGGCGGCGTGGGCGATGCGTTTGAGAAGATCGACGCCAAGTTCGGCTATAACATCGAATCCGCAAAACGCATGAACGATATCAAAAATACCGTCGCGGACATTGGCCTCGGCGGCGGGATCAATGCGGCAATGAACGGGCTCGGAGGAAACGGACAAAGCGGAAAGAAATAAGTCGCGAAGGTGTTTCGTTCAAACAACTATTTATAAAAATGTATTTTGAAGTAAAGTAAGATTCGCAAGGAGGTTCCCTTATGTTCTGTCCGAAATGCGGGAACAAGCTGCCGGATAACGCAAAATTCTGCGATAAATGCGGGAATCCGGTGGGCAGCGTTCCGAACAATCCATCAGTGGATCATCAAATACCCCCGCAAACGCCGCCGACGCAGTCGACTGTAGAAAGAGCGCCGGAACCGCAGGCTTTCCGGTTCAATGCGCCTTCCGTATCCGGCGAGACAGCGTACGGGACGATCGGCAATGCCGCCATGAGTGCCGTATCCAACGCGATACCGGGTCCAGGCAAGGTGATCGGAACAAGCGTCAAGCAATTTTTTACTTCCATCGGAGCGGCTTTCAAGGACCCGAAGCGGCTGATTCCGGCGTTCGTTCTTGCCCTCGTGTGGCTTATACTAAACATTTTGCAAGCCTGCGGGATCAACCCGAGACCCATCAAGATCCTGTCGTTTTTCACTTTTGCGAACGGCGGGATGTCGGGCGGCGTCATCGGAACCATAGGCGGGATCCTCGGAAAAGGGATCTTCGCCGGCGCACTTGTTTCTCTGATCGGTCTGTTTAGCCGCAAGGGAGGCGCGAAACGTTCCTTCGGCGAGACGCTCAAAGGCGCGTTCGGCGTGTCCCTCGACTCGTTGTGGGCGTATCTGACCGGTATCGGCGCG
The DNA here is from genome assembly GCA_017412585.1 of Oscillospiraceae bacterium. Taxonomy (GTDB): domain Bacteria; phylum Bacillota; class Clostridia; order Oscillospirales; family Oscillospiraceae; genus Vescimonas. The sequence goes on along the minus strand of JAFPXK010000015.1, from coordinate 17,120 downwards.
GCGATGCTTCTTTACTTATTCATTTCCGGCGGCGCGACGCGCATTTCCTTTATGGGCGGTATCGCGGCGGCGTTCCTCGCGGCCAGAGCGGCGCTGAACAACGGATTTTTACGACAGCTGCTCGGGTCGTTCACAAAACGCAAAAGTCCGTCTGACCCGAACGTTCAGGGTCTCATTCGAGGGTTGTCCGTCGGTTTTGCCGCTTCGGCGCTGATTGGGCTGTCGAATAGCAATCTCATACTCATCATCATCGGCTCCATGTTGCTTGTCGGAGGGATCGTGATGATGATTTTACAGGCGACGGGGGTCGTCAAACGCGGAAAGGGGGCGCAGGTACAATGAAAAAACGCTTATTGGCAAGTGTTATTTTAGTTCTTATGCTTCTTCCGACTTTGTGCCTGACGGTGTTTGCCGACGGGGACAGCTTACCCGATGGATTCGTCCCGATGGAAAAGATATTCAGAGTCGAGGACGGCGAGGGAACACAGCCGGTAGACTACTCAAAAGTTGACGGTTTTTATCTCGTACTCGATTATGTGAAAAGCTACGGCTTCGGAATGTACGGCGACGACGGGATTTATGGAAGGGATCCCGAACTGAATCAGTATGAGACCGCAACGCAAACATTAAGCGCCAAGCCGTCGCTTGTGGTTTTGCGTGACAAAACTACGGAGGAAGGTTTCACTGTTACCGGTACATGGGACTGGATACACACATACGAGGGCGGAGAAGGCAGCGTACATGAAGCCGGAGAAAACGAAGTCTGCAGAGGCGACGTTTCGGTCAGCATCTCAAACATTACTTTTGATACCTATAATACATATGCCGATCTGTCGGGAACCATCAATATGTCGGGTGGTTCAAACGGATCGTATGACGAGGTTCACAGCGCCAGTCTCTCCGGCACCCATCTGAGAGGCAGTTATAAACGATTTGATGAAAACGGAACAAAAACGTTTTACATTCTTTTCAGCGTGGGAGAGGACGGTAAGGGAAACGGCGGTTTCAGATGTGCAACTCTGTTTTTCCGCATTGCGGGCGTTCTTCCGAATGGCGTTAAGAGCGTCGGCGTCACCCGGAACGCCGAAGAGAATCCCGGAGAGGACGGGGGCGTTTCGGTTCCGGATGCGGTCGTGGTAAGCGTGCTGGGCGGCGGCGCGGCGATAGCCGGCGCGGCTGCGGCTTCCGGCAGTTCCGACAGTAAAAAGAAAAAGCAAAAAGCGTACAAAATGTACGTCCAAAAGGACTTCGGTGACGCGATACGGCGCGGCGGCGAAAAGCCCGTCAAGATACGCGCCCGCATGGCGGAGGTAGACGAGTCAGGCGCAGAGCATGACCGGAACGATCTGACGGCGAACATCGGCGTATCAGCCGAAGGCATGACTGTCCACGGCGCCGCTCTTGCCGGCAGATACTGCGAGGCAGCGGTCAGTGTGCCGAAAGAATACGATAACGACACGGCGAGCATCACCTTTACCTTTACGGGAGAGGGCGGCAGTTTTACCAATACCGTCATTTTCCGGATAGTGGACGGTCCGTCGCTTAAATTTGTCGAGGAAACCGAAAAAGCGGGAGATTACAGGCTGTATACAGGCGTCGCCTATATCGACGCTATCCCGGGCGACGGATTCACGTATACCGAGCAGTTTATGATCGTCGACGCTCCCGTCGCGCCGAAGATTTCGGACATCACCGCAGTCAATACCGGCAATTACGACGTGAAATTCGAGCTCACCGACCGTCAGGCGGTATATAAAATGACGGTCAAAAACAACACGAAGCCCGAGCCGGAGCATGACGTTTTTGCGAAGGTGAAAGAGGAAAACTTCGAGATACACGCTGTCGTCGAGGGCGAAAAGGAGCCTGTCAAGGGCTACGTTACGGTGAAGCTCTATCCTGAGGGTATCACGGTGCAGTCTCGCGACGAAGGCAAGAAGAACAGCGTGAAATACGTCCGCGTTCAGGCGTACGAAAAGGAATACGTCGGGGACTTCGACAAAAAGTGGCAGGTCAGTCAAATCACATTCACGCTGGCGGCGATCGGCAAGGACAAGGCGATCATCGATCCCGACGAGGCGAAATACAAATTTGAGAAACTCAAAGGCGCGGGCGGACTCGGTATGCGCGCCTACAAGGAGCAGAACCTCGCCGAAAAATACGAGTACAAAGAAGCGTACGGCGAAATGAACGGCAAGTTCACGTACGAGTTCGAGCCCAACGCCAACCTCGCCGAGCCGGAGGACGGCACGTTCATGATGGTGCTTCTTCCGGCGTCCTGCGAATACGACGGAAAAAAGTACGAGGCGGAGATCCCGCTCAGGCTTCGCGGCAAGGATCCCGATCCCATGGCGGACTGGGAAAAAGAGTATAAAGAACTGTGCCGCCGAGTGGAAAAGTATTCTTTGCCGCAGAACAAAGACAAGTGGCTGAAGCAGGTGAAAGAATGTGCTGTCGATCCAAAGGTTTCGGTCGAGGAGCTTCGTCTCGTCAGCAAATGGATTCTGCGGGAATATATGGCGTATTGGACGACGCAGCAATCCCGGGATCAGACCGAAGCGACATGGTGTAATGTGATTGTCAACACGCTGGAATGGACGAAATTTGCCGGAGACTGCGCGTTCTCGCTGCTTGTCACTATGTACGCCGGTCCGGTCGCCGAGGCTCTCATATCCCCCGCCAAGGATTTCATCACCGGCGCCATCGGCGAGGTGATCGCCGCCCGCAATTACGGCGAAGAGGTGGACGTGGACAAATTCGAGTTTTCTAAAAACCTCGCGGCGGCTGGCGACAACCTCGTTTCCAACGCGGTCGATCTGAAAAACTGGAAAAAGGCGGCGGCGACTCTCGGATGTTACTTCTCCTACTGTGCCATCAAGAACTATCTGCAGAAGCTCAACGAAAAAGGCGAGTCGGATATCTGGGGCTCGCTCTGCGACGCTTTCAAGGATATGACGGCGTCTGCGCTGAAATCCAAAGCGGGCGATCTGATCGGCAAATGGCTTAAGGAAAGCAAACAATTCCAGGAGAAGATCGGGCCGTTCATCGCCAAATACTTCAAAGAGACCAATTTCGACACGCTCCAGAAACAGCTTAACGATTCGCTGGGACTGGAAGGCGAACTGCGCAAACTGGCGGGCTATGCGAACGACAAGGTCATTGAGGCAAAGGTCGCCGACGCTGTGGAAAAATACATCGGCGGTCTTGTCGGAGCGGGCTTTGACAAGGTGCGCGAGGTGTACGACGGGTCAAAATTCGTGGTCGAAGGCGGATATGTTTACTATTGCTTCAATATAGACCTGTTTGACGCCTTCCACTACGGTATCAAACTGAATCTCACAAAGACCCTGCAGGCGATGACCGGGGATTTCTTCGGATGGTTCTACGACCTCTTCTTTGCAGGCGTTCCCGCCGCGCAGAGCGTTATGAAAAAGCCCACGGATCCTCCGCTGCCCCCTGAAAAGGGTTAAGGAGAAAACGATATGGCAGCGTTTTGTCAGAACTACGGTACGCCCCTGAATGAAGGAACAGAATTCTGCCCACCGCCCCGGGCCGAGGGAAGACGTGAAGCAGCCCTGGGTTGCGATGCTATATGGCAAAAAAAGGACAGGCTGCGCCTGTCCTTTTTTTGCGCAGGGGCGGAGGAGGGGAGTTGACAGATATTTGTCAATGACATATTTTTGTCACCGATTGACGCCGGGCGGCGCGGGAGATACAATTATAATTGAGATATCATAAGAAATAATACCATGCGGGAGGTAGCGAAATGGCGAAGTATTGCATCCAATGTGGGGCGAAGCTGGCGGATGAGGCCAAATTCTGCCCCAACTGCGGCACCGCTTCGGTGCAGCCCCAGGCGCAGCAGGTGCAGCAGCCTCAGGCGGCGCAGCCCGACGCGGCGCCCTTTGACTACGGCGCTCCCACACCGCCACCTGCGGCCCAGGTGGGGGAATACGCCTACGGCGGGGCGGCAGAGCCTGCCTTTGATTACTAGCCCTTTGCCGGTGGGCAGGGGGGCGGCCCCGCTGCGGGCTATTCCCGGCGGGTGAACGACCCGGAGATTTTGGCGGCGGTGCAGAAAAGCCGCCGTGTCGCAAAGGGCTTTACCTTCCTGCTGGTGCCGCTGCCGGTGGTGGGCTTTACCGTATACAGCTTCTTCAGCGACATGAAGACGGCGGACGCCTTTCGCTATGGGCTGATACTGGGGGCGATCTTCCTGGTGTTCGCCCTGGTGAGCTTTGTGAAGGAGCGCGCCGCCAACACCTATGAGGCTACGGTTATCGATAAAAAGACGCAGCGGGCCTACCATAAAAACGACAGCGACACCTTCTACACCGAGTACATCACCGTGGCCCGTACCACCGCAGGGAAGAAGGTGCGGTACGTGGAGCGGGAGGGCGGCGCATTGCCTGCATGGAACTATCTGGAGGTGGGGGACAGGTTTATGTATCACCCTCAGTTCCACTTCCCCTATGAACTGTACGACAAATCCCGGGCCAGATATATCCCCTGCGTCAACTGCTCGTGCCACAATCCGCTGACAGCCGACCGCTGCCAGAAGTGCGGCCTGCCGCTGCTGAAATGAGGCCGGGACGGGAAAAGCGGGAGCTGGAACGCTCCCGGGTACAGCGGTGTGACGACGGCAAATACCGATGGATCTACGCCCTGTCCCTTTACCGTGACGGCAGCATCTTCTTTCTGGTGTGGCGGATATTCTTCTTTATCTTTGCGGGCATCTTCGGCATGGTGATGCTCGCAGAGATCGGGAAGGGACGGATGCTGACCAATCTGCGGTTTTTGGGCATCTTTCTGCTGGGCATGACGGCGGTGGTGGCGCTGGGGTATCTGGTGTACGCCGCGGCCATGGGCGGCAGATACGTGGTGGAATTCACCATGGATGAAAACGGTCTGAACCATCAGCAGACGGATTGGCAGGCGGAGAGAGCCCGGAAGATCGGGGAGATCACCGCCATGGCAGGGGCCGCCAAGGGCAGCTACTCCGTCATGGGCGCCGGGTACAGCGCCCAGCGGACGGAGCTGTATTCCGATTTCAGCAAGGTGCGGCGTGTAAAGGGCTATCCCCGCCGGGGCGTCATCAAGGTCACCGGCTTGCTGGTGCACAATCAGGTGTATGTGCTGCCGGAGGATTACGAATTTGTGATGGGATATATCGTGAGACACTGCCCCAAATTGCGAAATCAGTGAGGGAACTATTGAGATAAAGGAGGCATTGCCATGGCGAATTTCTGCCAGAATTGCGGCGCGGCGGTACAGCCGGGGGCCAAATTCTGCATTCAGTGCGGCGCACCCATTGTGGATGCGCCTGCCCGGGAGGCGGCGCCCGTCGTAGAGACGCCCGCCTGGGAGGCGGCACCGGTCAGTCAGCCCACGCCGATTGCACCGCAGGAGAGAGGGGATACCCCTCAGGCGGGGCAGTATGTGTACAGCCCGGAGATCCCCGCGGGCAAGGGGGCGAAGAAGGCGGTCAAGCAGGCGTCCAGGCAGACCGACGCCACCACCGTACTTCCGCCCAAAAAGAAGAGACGGGGCGGGTGCCTGGTGGTGCTGCTGGTGCTGGCGCTGCTGGTGGCGGCGGCCTATTTCGCCCTGCGCTTCGGCATAGTGGGCGATCTGGTGGATCGCTTCGCCGGAGGCAAGAGCGGCATGGACGCGGCGGCCATAGAGTCGCTGCTGGACTACGCCAAGGAGCTGGAGGAAAACGGCAACCCGGAGGCGGCTGCCGCCATCTATGACAAGGTGGCCCAGGCGGGCGGCGGAGAACTGATCCGGCAGGCCCGGCAGGAGAATGGCCTGATTCGGGCGGCAGACCAGTGGCAGGCCCTGCAAACGCTGCTGGGCATTGGGAAGGGAGGCGGCGGACGATGAAGCGAGCGGTGAAAAGACGCATTGTCGCCCTGTCCCTTGCGGCGGCGCTGCTGCTGTCGGCTATGGCGGGCTGCGGCGGCAAGAATGAGGCCGTCCATCGCTCGGAAGGCACCGTTCCCACCGCCACAGAGGCGGAGGACGTGATGAACACCACGGCGGCCCTGTCCATCCGATACTATCTGACCGCCCGGGCCTATCTGGACGCCTTTTTGCACTACGACACCGACAACATGAGCGAGGCGGAGGCGGAGGAGTTTACGGAGCTGCTGAACAAGGCGGTGGATCTGTTTGCCGACGTGGAGCAGCTGTCGGAGGCGCTGACGGACACGGTGGACGTGTGGGAGGCGGCGCCTCGGGGCCCACGGGCCAGCTATCACGCCCTGTCCCGGAAGGTGCCCTCGGTGGTGATCACCGCCCATGCGGCGGCGGACAACGCCTCCACCCGCTGGGCCCAGGACATTGTGAACGCCTACGATAAGGCTCCCGCAGGCCGGGGCGTCCGCACGCTGGCGGAGCAGCTGGGCACGGACGCCAGACACGCCTACGCCCAGTTGAAGCAGGCTACGGCCATTTTGGATGGGGCGGACTATCAGGAAATCGCCGATAAGGCTAACACCGCCGTGCAGGTGGGCACCACCTTGAAGGCGGCGGGCACCGGGGCGGGTCTGGTGATCGCCGTGGCGGCGGCTCCCGCGGCCGGTGTGGTAGGCGCGGTGGCCAAGACCGGCGGCGTGGTCTGCGCCGGCATCAACACTGTGCTGGAGGTGGGCTCTGCCGGGTCCATCATCTACCATAACGGCGAGGACAACGAGATCTCCATCGCCTGCGACAGTACGGAGCAGCAGTTTGCCCCTGTGGGGCAGGTGTTCTCCATCATGGGTGTGGGTCAGGCGCTGAAGGACGTGGGCACCACCGGCAAATCCGTGTTGGAGAACGGCTACAAGGCACTGTCGGAAAAGGATAAACAGGCGCTGGGGGAGAACGGCTTTACCATTCTGTCCTCCGCCGGTACCTCCCTCAGCGAGTACGTCAACGACGGCACGGTGCTGTCCGGCACGTTCACCAAGACGGAGAAGGGCTTTACGTTCACCCTTGCCGACACCCTTACCGGCGCCGACAAATCCTCCGAGAAGAACGTGACGGAAGTGCTGGAAAACGGCGGCATGGACAAAAACGCCATCAAGGAGGCCATCTCCGGCGACGCTCCGGCGGCCCAGAGCAGCGACAGCATTCCCGGGGCCATTGGCAAGGCCATTATGGACAAAAACCAGGTCATTTCCGACACCGCCGGTTCCGGCAGCGCCGCCGATGTGACCCGTACCGTCAGCACCACGCTGAGCGAGGTGGAACAGCACATCAGTGAGTCCTCCGACAGCGCCGCCCGGGGACGGGCAGGGGATCAGGACGTGCCGGATATCGACATGGACAGCCCGGTGCCGGATGACGCCTGGGACGGCGACAGTGTGGACTTTGTGGGCAAGGACGGCTCTGTCACCACCGTATATGACAGCGGCAGCGTGGTGACCGTCTTCCCCGACGGCTCCACCAAGGGCGTGGACTACAACGGCAACACCCACACCACCGACGCAGACGGCAACAGCACCCTGTCCACCCCTGCCGGAGAGATTTACACCCAGGACAAGGACGGCACGATCAGCTATACGGACGCCGGGGGCTTGACCACCACCGTGCATCCCGACGGCAGCTTCTCCGAGTCCTCGGAGAGCCTGGGCGTGGTGAAGGAGTACGACAGCGACGGACACTGCACCGGCATCGGCTTTATCGGCAGCGACGAGCGCATCGGCACCAATGAGGACGGCGATTTTGAGGAGGGCACCATCAAGGGGCCCAATGACGCCACGCTGACCATTTCCCATGACGGACTGGACGTCACCATGCAGACGCCGGACGGCAAGCAGGTGAGCCTGTCCACCGACGGCGTCACCGACAGCGACGGCGGCATGACGGAGACCGTGAGCATCACCGGGAAGGACGGGGAGAGCTTTACCTCCACCACCAACACCACCGCCAACCGGGACGGCAGCGGCGACTACTCCGGCGACACCGTCATCACCACCGGGGAATACGTCAACGCCGACGGCGACACCTGGACCGTGGAGAGCCGGGGGGAGTGGGACGCCGACGGCAACCCCGTGCCCGGCGCCACCAACGTCAGCCAGTTTACCGGGGCGGACGGCAGCACCCTGTGGATGGACGGCAACAGCGGCGCACTGGAATACTATGACCCCAACACCGGGGACACCATGGTGATCGACAGCAACGGCAACCTGACCACCCTCAAGGACAGCAGCGGCAACGACTGGAACGTGGTGTATGACGACGAGGGCAACGTGAAGTGGGCCAACATCACCTTTGACGACGGGGCCACTTTGATGCAGAGCGACGAGGGCGGCGGGGTGTTCACCCTGCCCGACGGCACCCAGTATGTCACCGACGGGGACGGCAACGTGTACGTGAACGGCCAGAGCCTGGACGGCGGCGACACGACGCCGGATCTGCCCGACGTGCCGGATGACGGCGGCTATGGGGACGTGCCGCCTGTGGACGACGGGCAGGGATATGGGGACGATCCCGCGCCGGATGAGGGCGGCGATCTGTCGGCCCGGAATGTGGCGGGCACCTATCGTATCTCCGGCTACGACGTCTGGGATGACTATGAGGATGACACCCGCGACTCTCAGGAGAACCTTACGGTGGACGTCACCTTCTCCGCCCAGAATGGGGGACTGGTGATGACGGTCAACGGTTTCTCCATGCCGAGCAGCGGTTACGACCCCGCCACCGGCACATGCACCTTCACCGACGAGGACGGCATGCTGACCCACATGTATTTCAGCAAGAGCGGAGGCACCTATTCCGTGACGATGGAGTATGACATGGACTACGGGTTCGGCCGGTCCTATGGACACTATTCCGGCTCGAAGCGGTGACGGCGTAGGGGATTGGCTGCCGTGCGGGCGGTTTTCGGGGCGGATTTGGCTCCGGGGGCCGCATCGACGGAAACGATAATAGAAAATATCCACCATAAAAAGTACCGAAATCCTACGGATTTCGGTACTTTTTTGTACTATTTATAGGGCTTTTGAAAAATGCAAATCTACCATTCGTAATTTGTTCGTAACGCCCGTTTTGTTATGCACAGTTTCAATTTTCACAGAGGCTGCGTCTTGCCATGGTTACCACTTGGTGCTATTATGTATCCGTATATGCCGTGCGTAACGGTTCATTTACCGGAAAAGAGGACTTAACCATGACAACCTCGCTACAAAACATCGACCTGCTGCTAAAAACCGGCAAAAAACATGTTTGCCTGGTCAACTACTCCTGGCGCGAGAGAAGAACGTCTCCGCTGCTGCCCCTCCTTGCCCAAAACGGTTTTCGCGTGGGGTTTGCCGACGACGCGGGTGAGCTGATGAAGCTGTTCATCCAGATTGAAAACAGCGGCGAGAAATCCAGGCTCCGCCTGGCCATGCGGCAGTTGAAGGCGGCCTTGTTCACCCTTTCCGGGAAGCTGCACCCCCACGACGGTCTCTACAACCGCGACACGCTGGTGCTGGTTTCCACCGGCGATACCGCGCTCTGCGAGGCGGCGCAGCTTACCATGCAGGAGATCGGCGGCCTGGACCGGCTTTTCTTCTACGACGCCAAACGCAATCGCATCCTGCAATACGCCAAGCCGGTGCTGAACTACCTGGAGTACCACGTGGCCTGGCACTGCAATCTGAATTGCAAGGGCTGCAGCCACTACTGCAACCTCTATGACCAGCCCCGCTTTGGTGATCCGGAGAAGTTCAGGGTGCGGCTGCTGCGTCTGCGAGAGCTGTTCGGCAACATCACCACCATCCGCCTCATGGGCGGCGAGCCGTTTCTGAATCCCGATCTGGGCGTCTTCGCACAGATTGCCCGGGAGGTGTTCCCGGACACGGACCTGCGTGTGGTGTCCAACGGCCTGCTGATTCCCAAGGTCGATGCCCGGGTTTTGCAGTGCCTGCGGGACAATCAGGCCATCGTTGACATCTCCGCCTATCCCCCCACCGTCAAAATGCTGGATAAGATAACAAGCTGCCTGGACAGCGCCGGCGTACCATGGGAGACAACGGAGGAGATAAAGGAATTCCGCCTGATTGTGGGCCAGAATAAGAGAAACGGAACGGACAATTTTAACCAATGCTACTTACGAGGCTGCCATTTCCTCCATGATGACGGACGCCTTACGGTGTGCGGCATTCCTTGCTTCTACAACGCCGCCAGAGCGTATCTGCGCTCTGAAAATGAGGTGTCGGAGCAGGACTGGCTGCATATTGACAGCGTGAAGGACGGATATGAAATCCTGCGGCTTTTCAACCGTCCGATTCCGTTCTGCACGTACTGCCTCACCCGGGAGCAGGTGCTGTTCCCCTGGCAGCAGCAGTATAGAGAGAAAGTGACGGAAGAACAGGCGGAGGGCTGACGCGGCAGATATCCGCCCCGCCGTCCATCGCCCGACCATCGGCCTCACCGACCACTGCGACCTGGCAGGGGAGTGGGTCCCGGCCCCCAGCCGGCAGCAAAAAAGTACATACATAACCTGAAACGCCGGGATTCTTCAGAATCCCGGCGCTTTTCATGCCCGAAACAGGCGATTATCCTATAAACGCCGCCGCCACGGCAAACACGATGGCCGGCAGCAGATTGGCTACCCGCACCTTCTTGCCCCACACCAGGTTCAGGCCCACACAGAAGATGAGGATGGAGCCCACCATCGACAAATTGGCCAGCGCCGCCTCCGTCATCAGGGGCTTTATCAGCACCGCCAGCACCGTCACCAGCCCCTCAAAGAGAAATACCGGTATGGCGGAGAACAGGCACCCCTTGCCCATAGAGCAGGTCATCACCAGAATGATGACGAAGTCCAAAATGGCCTTGGTGGCCAGAATGGACCAGTCGCCGCTGATGCCGTCCTGTATGGCGCCCACAATGGCCATGGCGCCGATGCACACCGTCAGCGACGCGGTGACGAAGCCGTCCACAAAGCCCTTGTCCTTTGCGTTGCCGGTTTTCTGCTTTAGCCATTCGCCGAAGCGGGTAAACCGGGCCTCGATGTCGATGGCCTCGCCCACCAGTGCCCCCAGCGCCAGACACAGCACCACCATAAGGGCCTGCCCGCTGTGGAGGCCGCCGCCGTCCACAGACAGCATCCCCTCCATGGCCCCGGCGATGCCGATAAACAGCACGCTGACGCCGCAGGCTTTCGTCAGCGTCTCCTGCAAGCGCTCCTTCATCAGCCGCCCAAACAGCAGCCCCACCACGCCGCCCAGCACAATGGCGGCGCTGTTGATCATCGTTCCCAGTCCGATCATGTCAGCGCTCCGTTACGGCCGCGCCCAAGGGCCCGGCCAAACCGGGAATGAACCCGTTTTTACCGCTTCGCTGCGCCCGATTGTTTTCCATGTGATACGCTCCCATATAAATGAAATAGCAGCAAAATGATACGTGATGTCGGCCATTTGGCGAGGCTGCGCCTACGCCTTCTTCGCAAACCGTGCCCGGTTCTGCTGGTCGGACACGCCGGAGGTGATTTCTCCCGCCTTCTGCAGCGCCATCTTGGTCAGCAGCGGGCCCACCAGCTCATAGACCAATACGCTGAACAGAATGATGTTCCGGATGGTGCCGCCCGGGCTCTCGCCCAGCACCTGGGCGCTCACCACCATGCCCAGCGCCACGCCGGCCTGGGGGAACAGGGTGATGCCCAGATATTTCCGCACCGTCTCCGTGCAGTTCATCATGGCGCTGCTAAAGCGTGCGCCGCAATACTTGCCCACGCACCGCACCACAATGTACACCGCGCCGATGAGCATCACCACCGGGTAGCGGAACACCGTCAGGTCAAGCTGCGCGCCCGACAGCACGAAAAACACGGCGTACAGCGGCGCCGTCCACTTGGAGGAGCGGTTCATAATGTCCACGGAGTATTCGCTGAGGTTGCAGAACATGGTGCCCAGCATCATACACACCAGCAGGGGAGAGAAGCCGATCTCCGCCCCGCGCCCCAGGGGAATTTCCACCGAGGCCAGAGCGATGGTCATCATCACAAAGGCAATGGTCAGGGAGAGACGGTTGGAGTTGGAGAAGAAGATTTTCTCCAACACCGTCAAAAGGGCGCCCATGGCAGCGCCCAGCACCAGCGAGCATACGATTTCCAGCATGGGGTTCACGATAACGCTCACCGCGTTCAGCGTGCCGCCTTCCAGCGCCTGGGCCACGCCGATGGACACAGCGAAGATCACCAGGCCCACCGCGTCGTCCAGTGCCACGATGGGTAGCAGCAGCTCCGTCACCGGGCCCTTGGCCTTGTACTGCCGTACCACCATCAGCGTGGCCGCCGGAGCGGTGGCCGCGGCGATGGCCCCCAGGGTGATGGCCACGCTGAGAGGCAGCACCTCCGCCCCCAGCACAAAATGGAGGGCGATCAGCGCCCCATCCACCAGCAGCGACGTCACCACCGCCTGCAAAATGCCGATGACAGTGGCGGTCTTGCCGGTGTGCTTCAGCTGTGCCAGCCGGAACTCGTTGCCGATATCGAAGGCGATGAAGCCCAGCGCCACGTTGGACAGCACCGACACCCGCCCCAGCTCCTCCATGGAGCCGAAGCCCAGCCCCGGCACGCCCAGCGCCCCCAAACAGAAGGGCCCCACCAGCACGCCGGCGATCAAAAACGCCGTCACGTCGGGGAATTTCAAGTGCAGATATTTGAATACGCGGGTCATCATCAGCCCCGCAAACAGCGCCACAGCCGTGGCCAGCAAAAGGGACATAGCAAAAACTTCCTTAATTATAATAATGTGTCGCTTCGCAACGATACACGAGTATATCACCCCTGCGGGAAATTGCAACAGTGAAAAAGCCCAATTTTTCCCGGTAAAATCATCCCTTTCTCCATTGATTTTTCTCCCCGCACCTCGTATAATAGCCCCGAAAAAACCAATACGGAGTGAAAGATAATGAAACGTATCCTTGCCATTTGCATAGCCCTTGTCCTTGCCCTGACCCTTATGGCCTGCGGCAAGAGCAGCGAAAGCGCCCCCGCCCCCGGCGAGATCTGCGGCCCCGTGGAATCGGCCCCGGAGCCCTTCCTGACCGTCCGCCACGCGGAGATCACCGTCCGCGACTACGGCACCATCGCCCTGGAGCTGGACGAGGGCACCGCCCCCATCACCGTGGCCAATTTCATCAAGCTGGCCCAGTCCGGCTTCTACGACGGCCTCACCTTCCACCGCATCATGGACGGCTTCATGATCCAGGGCGGCGACCCGGAGGGCACCGGCTACGGCGGCTCCTCGGAGACCATCAAGGGCGAGTTTGCGCAAAACGGCGTCCCCAACGGCATCAGTCACGTGGAGGGCACTATCTCCATGGCCCGGGCCAAGGACCCCGACACCGCCAGCTCCCAGTTTTTCATCACCGTGGCCGACGCCACCTTCTTAGACGGCGCCTATGCCGCCTTCGGCCGTGTCACCGACGGCCTGGACGTGGCCAAGCAAATCGCCGCCGACGCCAATCCCGTGGACGATAACGGCACCATCCTCCCCGCCGACCAGCCCGTCATTGAGTCCATCGTCATTCTGGACTGATTTACATACGAAAAACCGGCTCCCCGCCAAAGGGAGCCGGTTCGACTATTCGCAACGCATGATAGGGAGGAGGTCACCTACCCCGCACCTTGTGCCAGCACCACGCCGCCACCCGCCGGGGCAGTTGCACCAGTCGCCGCAGCCCGGGCCGCCCGCCCCAGAGCCACACGTAGGCCCGGTAGCCGAGGGACGAGGAGTCCACCGTCCTGCCGTCCCGCACTACGCCCCGCAGCACGCCCAGCACGTTCTCCTCCCGCACCGTCTCCCCCGTGAGGCAGTTGTCCCCCACGATGTAGTAGGTGCCGTCGTCGTTCACCTTCACGATCCGGTGCAGCACGTAAGCGACCCGGCCGTTGATCCCGGGCCTGCGAAACAGCACCGCGTCAAACCGCCGGCACCGCTCCTGGCCCTTTTTCTCAATAATCATCAAATCCCGGTCCTGCCGCAGCAGGGGCATCATGCTCACGCCCTTGTTGGTGTACACCAGCCTGCCGTCCCGTGCCAGCAGCGCCTCAAAGGAAATGGGCTGTTCCATCATGTACCCTCCGTCATGCCGCGAAAGCTGACCCACGCCGCCTGATCGTCCATGTTGCACCCCAGGCGGTACAGCGCCACCCCCGTGCCGATTTTGCCGATCACGTCCAGCGTTGGCAGCATCAGCTCCGGCCGTTCGCTGCGGTTGGTCTGCTGCACCAGCATCCCCATGGCCTCCGAGAAACCGATTCTCTCAATATGGTTCTCCTCGCTGCGCTCCAACAGGCAGATGGCCGCCAGGGGCAGCATCTCGTTGCGCCCCAGGTTCTCCTTGCCCTGCCAGGGCGTGCCGCAGGCCATCACCTTCCCGTCCATCCATCGCAGCAGCGGCTTGTCCCCGTTGAGCACGTAGGCCCCGGGGATATTTTTCAGCCATAAATTCAGATGCGTGGTCTTGCCTGTGCCGGATTTTGCTGTAAAGGCATAGGCCTTGCCATTATAGGCCACCACTGCGCTGTGGAACACAACGGCGTTCTTCTCCAGCAGCAGGTCCGCCGCCTTGCGATACACCGCCAGCGTCTCCAGATAGGGCCGGGAGAAGTGCCGGGGCCCGATGCCCTCCAGGGCGTCCTCCCGGGCCGAGCGCTCCGACTCACTGTCGATGTCCGCCTCCGAAATCGTCAATGCGCACTGCGGCGCAGCCTCCGTCAGATAGTCCCGGCAAAAGGCCTTCGTCTGGGGATACAGTGCCGCCACGCCCACCGCCACACCTGCCAGAGAAATGGTGAATTCCGTCACGCCCGCACCTCCTTCGCCCTCAAAGCTTCTCCCATTATACCCGTTTCCGCCCCCTCTTGCAAGACACTTCCACCATTTTCCGCCAATCGCAACTTGTCATTCCCCGTCGCCTGTGGTAAAATGATAAAGCAATTCCGCCGCCATCGCGGCCCATGCCCACCATAGGAGGCACCCCCATGATGAACCATCGTTTACGCCGCGCCGCCCTGGCGCTTTCCCTTTGCCTGGCCCTGTGCCTGTGCCTTACCGGCTGCTTCGGCCGCCCCTCCGCCGAGGATGCCAAAGACTACGTCACCACGCTGATGAGCGGTCTGTGCGGCTCTCTGCCCTCGGGCAGCGAGGACGATTCCGCCGCCGAGGCGGAGGCGCTCCGTTCCCAGCTCATTGATGAGGTGATCGCCGGCTTCCGGGGCCAGGGCGCCGCCCTGGACGAGGAGACCGAAGCCCTCATCCGCTCCACCCTCACTTCCGCCCTTGCCGCCTGCCGCTTCACAGTGGGCGACGCGGTGAAGTCGGGCAGCGGCTACGATGTCCCCGTCACCGTCAGCCCCCTGAAGCTGTTCCGGGTGGATATGGCGGCGGTGGAGGCGGAGGCCGTGGCCCAGCTCTCCCAGGACCCCGACCTGCTCACCATGTCCCAGAGCCAGGTGTCCAATAAGGTTTTCCGCATCATGCTCACCATGATTGCCGACAATCTTGACAATCCCCAATACGGCGACGATGTCACCGCCTCCGTCCGCTATGAGCGGCAGGATGACGGCGAATACGGCATCAGCCAGGACAGCGGCGCCGCCATCGGCCGCATCCTGTTCGACCTCACCGAGGAATAATTCGCCGCAAATCCAAATCATTGGTATAAATCACCTCCCGCCCGGGCAAACTTCCAGTGCCAAAGGCAGGAGGTGATACCATGAGTGATAAGGAATATCAGAACACCAAGACCAACAAGAACGGTCAGAACAGCCAGCAGGATCAGAACCGTTCCAAGGAAGACAAGCGCGACTGACGGTACCTCGGCGGTGCGCTGACGCCCGCCACAAGAATACGGCCCGCCGCCCCAAAAAGGGATGCGGCGGGCCGTATTTTTTCGTTTATTACATAATTTCGCCCCTTTTCGCCAAAACTGCCTTTGAGGTGAAATTGATGGACGTATCCGACCTGCCCCGGCCCTTTGCCATGGCGCTTGCCCAGAGCCGCAGCGCCATGCGCTGCTTTTCGGCCATGACGGAGGAGCAGCAGCAGGCGGTGGCGAACCTTGCCATGACGGCTGCCACCCGGGCCGAAATGCGCTCCGCCGTGGGCTGCCTTGCCCGCCGCGGCAGGCAGTAACCCTTGCTTTTTTCTCTCCGCCGTGCCATAATCGTACCGATATTGTATGTACGGCAAGGAGAAACCCCATGACCGACCATTTCAACCCCCAACTGTCCCCCGAGGACGTCCGCGCCATCAGCTCCATCGGCCTGGCCCACATGGGCGACGCGGTGTATGAGATTCTGGTGCGCACCTGGCTGTGCGCCCACGGCAAGGCCACCGGCAAGGGCCTCCACCGGGCCACGGTGGCGCTGGTCTGCGCCCCCCGCCAGGCCGAATTGTCCCAAATCATCCTTCCCCTGCTTACGGAGGAGGAGCGCTCCGTGTTTCGCCGTGGCCGCAATGCCAACGTCCACTCCATCCCCGTCCATGCCAGCCGGGCGGAGTATCAGCAGGCCACCGCCCTGGAGGCCCTCTTCGGCTATCTCTATCTGCTGGGCCGGAGAGACCGTATCAACCAACTGTTTGACGCCATGATGGGAGGGGAGCAGTAATGCCGCTGGACGCCGTTTGCCTCTCCGCCGTGGTGGCGGAGCTGTCGCCCCAACTGGTGGGCAGCCGTATCGAAAAAATACAGCAGCCCTCCCGGGATCAGGTGATTTTGCTGCTGCGGGGCAGCCGCCGGCTGCTGCTGTGCGCCAGCCCCAACCAGCCCCGTCTCCACATGACGGCCCTGCTGCGGGACAATCCCACCCAGCCCCCCATGTTCGGTATGCTCCTGCGGAAATATCTCTCCGGCGGCCGCATCGCTGCCGTCGAGCAAGCACCGCTGGAGCGTGTAGTCACGCTGCACATCGACGCCGCCAACGAGTGGGGCGAGCAGAGCCGCTATTCCCTCATTCTGGAGGCCATCGGACGCCATGCCAACCTGATTCTCTGCGGCGGCGACGGCAGGATCATCGACTGCCTCCGCCGTGTGGATTTTGAAATGTCCGCCCAGCGCCAGGTGCTGCCCGGGCTCTATTACCACCTGCCCCCCCAGCAGCCCCGGCAGGACCCCTTCGCCGTCACGGAGGAGGACTT
>JAFPXK010000014.1 GCA_017412585.1 Oscillospiraceae bacterium | reverse complement strand
GGCGTTTATGTCTGTGAAACTGGAGCTTTACAAGGTGTTCAAAGAGGTGGCCGACGCGGGCAACATCACCGCCGCGGCCCAGGCGCTGTATATCAGCCAGTCCGCCGTCAGCCAGAGCATCAAGCAGCTGGAGACGGAGCTGCAGACCCGGCTTTTCTCCCGCAACAGCCGGGGCGTGATGCTGACTGCCGAGGGGAAGATGCTGTATGAGTACGTCCGCAGCGCCATGGGGCTGCTGGAGACCGGCGAGGCCAAGCTGAGCCAGACCCACGAGCTGCAGCTGGGTCAGCTGACCATCGGCGCCAGCGACACCGTTACCAGCCAGTTTTTGCTGCCCTATCTGGACAGCTTCCACCGCCGCTACCCCAACATTCACATTCAGATCGTCTCCGGCCGCAGCGGCAAGGTGCTGTCCCTGCTCCAGTCCGGCAAGGTGGACATTGCCTTTGCCAGCACGCCCAACGACGAGGCGCTGGAGGCTACGCCCTGCTTTGCCACCCACGCCATCTTTGTGGCGGCGGCAGACTATCCCTGCGACTTTGACCACGTGTATTCCCTGGCGGAGATTGCCGATTTCCCCCTGATCCTGCTGGAGCGGAAGGCCTCCTCCCGGGTGTATCTGGAAAAGTATTTCCTGCAGAACGGCTGCCATCTGCGGCCGGAAATCGAGCTGGGCGCCCGCAGCCTGCTGGTGGACCTGGCGGCCATCGGCTTCGGCGTGGCCGGGGTGACGGAGGAGTTTGTGACCCGGGAGCTGGCGGAGGGAAAGCTGCGCCGGCTGAAGACTGATTTCGTCATTCCCCAGCGCAGCGTGGATATGTGCGTGCTCAAGGGCGTGCCTCAGACGGCGGCGGCCCGGAAATTTGCCGACTTCGTGCGGGGCGGCGAGGAATAATCCGACAGAGGGGGTATTGCCTCCTCTGTTTTTGCTGCTCTCATGGCAGCGTTCAGCGCGGCTTATCCTTTTGGAAAAAACGACAAGAAAATCCATCGAAATTTAGCAAACTTATCCGTTTTTTCTGTTGCATTTCCCCGTCCGGTAGTGCATGATATAGCTTAAAAATTACAACAAAATAAAAGGAGACATTTCACTATGCAGAAGCTGAAAGAGCGCATCGCCCGGGAGGGCAAGGTGCTGCCCGGCAACATCGTCAAGGTGGACGGGTTCCTCAACCATCTGGTGGACACCCGGCTGATGGACGATATCGCCGAGGAGTTTGCCAAGTATTTCGACACCAAGCGCATCACCCGGGTGCTGACCGCCGAGGCCAGCGGCATCGCCCTGGCCACCGTGTGCGCCCAGCACTACGGCGTGCCCATGCTGTTTGCCAAGAAGGCAAAGAGCGACAACATCGAAAGCGGCCTGTATCAGAGCGAAGTGTTCTCCTATACCTATAAGAAAAAGGTGACGCTGCTGGTGAGCCAGGAGTGGCTGGGCCCGGAGGACAAGGTGCTGATCATCGACGACTTTATGGCCAACGGCTACGCCATGCAGGGTCTGGTGGACATCGTCAACGCCGCCGGAGCCGAGCTGGTGGGCATCGGCGTGGCGGTGGAGAAGGGCTTCCAGGGCGGCGGCGACAAGTTCCGGGCCATGCCTAACGTGCCCTATCACGCCCTGGCTGTCATTGAGAAGGCCGACGAGAACGGAATTACTTTCAGGGAGGATGACTGAAATGGATAAAAGGCCCGAATCTATGGCACGCATCAACACCCCCGCGCTGGCCCAGGCGTTTATCGCCGAGCAGATCGAGGCCATCCGCGCCCAGGTGGGCGACAAGCGGGTACTGCTGGCCCTCAGCGGCGGCGTGGACTCCAGCGTGGTGGCGGCTCTGCTGATCCGTGCCATCGGCAAGCAGCTGGTGTGCGTTCACGTGAACCACGGCCTGCTGCGCAAGGGCGAGCCGGAGCAGGTGGTGCAGGTGTTCCGCAACGAGATGGGCGCGGAGCTGATCTACGTGGACGCGGTGGACCGCTTCCTGGATAAGCTCTCCGGGGTGGCAGACCCCGAGCGCAAGCGGAAGATTATCGGCAAGGAGTTTATCGACGTGTTCGCCGAGGAGGCCAAGAAGCTCAGCGGCATCGCCTTCCTGGCCCAGGGCACCATTTACCCCGACATTCTGGAATCCGTGGGTCTGAAGAGCCACCACAACGTGGGCGGCCTGCCGGAGGATTTGCAGTTCGAGCTGGTGGAGCCGGTGAAGTACCTCTATAAGGACGAGGTGCGCCAGGTGGGCCTGGCTCTGGGGCTGCCCGAGAGCATGGTGTACCGCCAGCCCTTCCCCGGCCCCGGCCTGGGCGTGCGCTGCGTGGGCGCCATCACCCGTGACCGGCTGGAAGCCGTGCGGGAGTCCGACGCCATTTTGCGGGAGGAGTTCGCCAAGAACGGCCTCCAGGGCAAGGTATGGCAGTATTTCACCATCGTGCCCGACTTCACCTCCACCGGCATCTGCGACGGCAAGCGCACCGACGCATGGCCCGTGGTCATCCGTGCGGTGAACTCCGTGGACGCCACCTCCGCCACCATTGAGGAGATCCCCTATGCCCTGCTGCACCACATCACCGCGCGCATCACCTCCGAGGTGAAGGGCGTGAACCGTGTGCTGTATGACCTGACGCCCAAGGCGCCGGCGACCATTGAGTGGGAATAATCGCTTCTGATTGAAAAGGCCGTCCCTTGCCGTTTGGCGAGGGGCGGTTTTCTTGTTGCAGGGCAGGGAAAAGAGGAATAAAATGGAAGCATCAAACGATGAAAGGGTGTGCGGCATGACGAAACAGGAGTGGACATGGGAGACCGATACGCCGCTGGGGCAGGTGCTTTTGCGCAGCGACGGGGAGGCTTTGACGGGGCTTTGGTTTGTGGGCCAGGCCCACTTTGGGGCGGGCCTCTCCCCTGCTGCCGTGGCCGGAGAGCGCCCGGTGTTCCGGGAGACGGAGGCGTGGCTGGAGCGGTATTTCGGCGGCGCTGTCCCGGAGGGCCGCCCTGCTCTGGCACCGGAGGGAACGGACTTTCAGCGGGCGGTGTGGGATGTGCTGCTGGCCACCCCCTACGGGGAGACCCGCACCTACGGCGAAATCGCCGCCGCTGTTGCCCGTAGGCTGGGCCGCAACGTATCGGCCCGGGCGGTGGGCGGTGCGGTGGGGCGCAACCCCATTTCGCTGCTCATTCCCTGCCACCGGGTACTTGGCGCAGGCGGAAAGCTGACGGGCTACGCCGGAGGGTTGGAACGAAAAACGGCGCTGCTGCGGCTGGAGGGCGTATTGCCCCGGTGACAATCAGGCGCAGAAAAGCCGGCTGACGCGGGTCAGCCGGCTTTTTCTATATACATACCATCAGGTACAATGCCTGATAATCCAAAATATCGGTGTTGCCATCCTCGTTCACGTCCAGTCCGGCCAGGAACGCCGCTTGCAAGGCTTCCCCCTCCGCGTCATCGGGCATTAGGCCCAGGCTCAGGTATTCAAACAGCCGCTGCATATCCAGGACGGATAGTGTGCCGTCCTCGTCCAGATCGCCGTAGCCAAACCGGGTGCGGAGGGCATAGCAATAGTTGTCGCCCAAATGACGGACAAACAGATCGGCGGTGGCGGCATGGGCGCTGTCCAACCCGGCATAGTCCATCAAGCCGCTGAATCGCAGATAGGATTCCGGAAAGCCCTCGGCAGCGTTATCCGCCATGCTTATGCGGCTCAACTTGTTCCCCGCCAGGGCGTCGGGCTCATCTATAATGCTGACAATATAACCATCGCATTCCTGCTGCCAGTCCCAGCCTCGGGTGAAAATATCCGCTGTGATGATGGCTGCCGGGGAAAGGCTGTCGTTCTCATTTCGCTCCGGGAAAAGGATACGCCGGGTCAGGGTATTGCCCTGCACGGCGATGTCCGACAAGGTATTGCCGGGGCTGGGGTAGTCCAACTGCCTGGTGGCAACAAGACCGGCGGCCACAACGCCCACGGCGGCGATGACGCGGTTATTGACGATGGAAACACCGGAGATGGCGCAGTTCTGATTGCACAGAGGGCGGTAGTCGTCGATGCCGGTCTGCATCGTGGATGCTGCCGCCAGGATACCCACGTCCTGGATGGGCCAGGGATTGAAGTTGGTATTCACTACCGTATTGTCAGCAATGGTCACATCTTTCGCTGTAACCCCCCGGGCGTAGTCCCCTGCGGCAGCAGCTGCCGTGATGCCGTAAGTATAGTTTGTAACCGTGTTTCCCGCAACGGTAATACGGTGCAGCGCGGAGGTAAAGTCAGGGTAGGTATCCTCCCCCTCCGTGCGGTATCGGCCATGGTTGCTGCTGTGCTGGCCCGCTGCCAGGACACCGGTGTCGGAATAGACCTGCTCCGCGTTCAGACGCAGCACCGTGTTGTCGCAGAACGCCACGTCCTCCAGCGCATTATTGTGACAGGCATTGCTGCGGGTGTCGCCCTCGTGGGCCACCAGCAGCACGCCGCAGCCGGAGATGATTTCGTTGCGCTGCACCACAATGTTTCGGGTCACGTTGCCGTCGCCACACTGCCAGCCCTCGCCGGTCTCCACGCCGATGATCTTGATGCCGCGGCCGAAGCCGCATTCCAAATCGTTATCCTCCACGGTAATATTTTCCAGCACATTGCCGTCGGTATGGGTAAAGCCGGGGCGCATATATTGAGGGTAGTTCCCCATCTCATCGCCGTAGCTGTCGGCCACCACGGCGGCACATAGGGACAGGGCGCTTTCGAATATATGGTCGCGGCTATCGTCGCGATAGGACGCGCAGTCATTTTTTACGGTATTATTACAGACCACCGCATTGCGCAGCACGTTGTTCTGATTGCCCAGGTTGGCCGCCTGGAGGTTGACGCCGCCGTGGAAATCGCTGCCGTTATGGAAGGTGTTGCCGCTGATGCGAAGGTTCTGGATGCGGTTATGCTCGCACACTCCGATTTCGCCACCCGCCATATCGCCGCTCCACTGTGTGCCGGAGTTGTGGTAGACGTACCAGGAGTGAGCGTCGGCAGTGAGAAAGGATACGTAGCCGTTGATAAAGCGGTTGGCACAGACGGTGAAATCCTCAATGGTATTGTAGTCGCCGTCACCGGCGGCAGCAAAGGAGAACAGGGCTCCGGGGATGTCATTATTGGAAAAATGGATGCCGTACCAATTAACGGTGCCATCGCCGCCATAGGCGCTGCTGCCGCTGCAACCAATGGGTACGCACTGGCTGATGCCCAGGCTACCGGATTTCCCGTAGGGATTGAAAAAGGTACAGCCCAGAATATAGATTTCCCGGGTGTTAATGGCAGGGTGGCCGGAATATAAAAGAGTCTGCTCCGTCTGATCGCCGCCGGGTACACGGAAGATGAGCTGGTTGTCCCATTCATTTGTAAAACGCAGGTTCACCAGACGGACTTCCTCCGTGCCGTAGAGATGGAGCGAGGGGAAAAAGTCCACACCAGCCTGGCCCCCATACAGGGTATAATGGTGGGCGGCGCGGAACAGAGCCTGTGAGTCCGAGACGTAGCTGCCCATATCGCTATAAGCCCACTCCGACGCCGCCAGACGTATCACCGTCCACCGGCCCTCCGCCTGCTCGGCAGCGTCGGCAAGGGCAGCGCACAAGCTTTCGGCGGTGTCCACGTTCCGCTCGGTGACATAGCCCTCATACGTCGCCGGATACAACTCCGGCAGCAGGGTAAACATCAAATCCGCCCCAGCGGTCACCGTCTGCACAGGGGCGGTATAGCCTGGCAGGCGCACAGAAACGGTGTCCCCCGCCCCGGCAGGCACCACAGACGGCGTGACGCAGTGGGTAAACTCGCCGTTGACATAAATTTCCGCGCCCTCGATATTGGCGGTGACGGTAACCGTGCCTGTCTCCGCAGAGGCGGTCACCGGGCACAAGGTACAGCACAGAAGCAAGCACAGCAGAATGGCGGTACAGCGGTGTTTCATAGTCGGTCCTCCTTTGGCATTGCAGAATTGGTATTCTCTGGAAATATGGTATCATTGCTGTTAAGTGTTGTCAATTATCAGGGGGCGGTTTTGGGCAGAAAAGCCGGCTGACGTGGGTCAGCCGGCTTTTTCGATGGCGATACCATTAAATCGTCCACATGGCCAGATAGTCGTCGCTGCGCTGCGCCATGGCGCGGCGGGCGCCGTCGCCCATTTCCCGGGCAATCAAATCCAGGGCCGCCGCCATGCGGGGGGCCCGGAGGCGGAGATCGTGGGTATCGGTGCCCAGGACGTGGATATAGCCGCTGCGCAGCATGGTGAGGGCCACACCCCGCAGGGCGGGAAGGATAAATATTTCCGCATTGGACTGGAAGATAACGCCCCTGTCGGCAAGCTGCTGCCACACCGAGGGCCGTTGCAGGGGCATGTACCGCTCCACGTGGGCCAGCATCACCGTGTACGCCCCGCTCTCCGCCAGGCGGAAGACGGTGTCGATCTCCTCCCGGCTCCAGGGGTGGAAGAGCATTTCCAGCAGCAGCACGTTGGTATGCTGCAGGCACAACTGATGGAGGCCCGGCAGCCTGTCCAGGCCGGGGCGGTACTGCACCTCCGCCCCCAGCAGCAGCCGGGGGTGCTTTTCCGGAAGGGCGGCGCGGAGGGCGTCCCACGCCGCGCTGCGGCGGCGCAAAAACGCTTCCACCGAGGGCTCCTCTTTCAGAAAGTGAGAGGTGAGGCATACCGTGTCCACCCCCTGGCCCCGGAGCCGCGCCAGCATGGCAAGGCTGTCCGCCACGGTGGGGGCGCCGTCATCCATGCCGGGGAGAATGTGGGTGTGGAAATCTACCATGACGGGCTCCTATCGCGCCTTAAAAGGCCCAGTTGCCATTGCGGAACACGGGGACGGTTTTGCCGTCGCGGCAGATGGCGTCGATGTTCATATCCGGGGAGCCGATCATGAAATCCTCGTGGATCATGGAGTCGTTGACGCCCAGGGCGCGGCACTCGTCCAGGGTCTTATGCTCAAAGTCGTTGATGGTGTCGGCAAAGCCCATGCCCAGGGCCAGGTGGCAGGCGGCATTCTCGTCAAAAAGGGTATTGTAGAACAGCAGGCCGGAGCGGCTGATGGGGCTGTCATAGGGCACCAGGGCGCACTCTCCCAGGTAGGCGCTGCCCTCGTCCATGGTGATGAGCTTGGTGAGCAGGTCGTTGTTCTTGTCGGCGTGCCACTCCACCGCCTTGCCCTCATGGAAGCGAATCCAGAAGCCGTCGATGAGCTGGCCCTGGTAGGACAGGGGCTTGGTGGCGTAGACGACGCCCTCGGCCTGGCCCCGCATGGGGGAGATGAAGCACTCCTCGGTGGGGATGTTGGGGTTGAAGACGATGCCCCGGAGGCTGGTCTCGCTGCCGCCGCAGAAATGGGCCTGGGGGATCATGCCCACGGTGAACTCGGTGCCGTTGGCGCTGTGGTAATGGAGCTTGTCGATGCCCAGACCGTTGAGGTATTCACAGCGGCGGCGCAGGTCCTCATTGTGGGCCTGCCAGGCGGCCACGGGGTCCTCATCCACCCGGGAGGTGGAGAGGATGGCCTGCCACAGCTTCTCCATGGCCTGGGAGGCCCGCAGCTCCGGGAACAGCTTCTTGGCCCAGTCCTTGCCGGGCACGGCGGCAATGCACCACTGGTATTGGTTCTCCAGCTTGTCCCGGAAGGGCTTGATGATGGGATACCGCTTCTGCTGGGCCTTGGCCATTTTCTCCTGATTGATGCCCTTCAGGCCGTCGGGATCGTCGGAAATCAGGTAGATGCGGCAGGGGATATTGTCCACATAGTGCTGCCAGCGGGCCAGCTCATAGTCAGTGACGGTGCCCAGGGTGGTGAGGCTGGCGTGGCGGTAGTGGAGCTTCTGGAGGGGCTGGTAGTCCCAGTCCACCACCACCTTCTTGGCCTTGCAGCGGTAGCACTCCTCCACCACCATGGCCACGAACTCCGGCTGATCCAGCTCGGCGATGATGAAAACCTCCTGGCCCGGCTGCACGTTGACGCCGCTGCGGGCGATGAGGCGGGCATATTGACGCAAAACGGATTTCTTCATGGGTAACGCTCCTTCGATTGTGAATTTGCCACAAGTATACCATTTAATGCGGGATTTGAAAAGTGGCTTTTCGCAGGGTTTTCCGGCCGGATCGGGCTTTGGAAAGAGCTCCCAATCTGTATTTTTATCTGCCCTTTGTGAATTTTTACAAAATTGCCGGTATAAGGTGTGCAAATTTCGCAAAATTCCCCATTGACGCAAAAAGCGCAGAGTGATATCATACAAGCAACTTTTGAAGGAGTGCGCCAAATGAGTAATTATTCTTTTGCAACGAATAATTCCACCGCCAACCGCTGTGGCGGTAGTTTTGCTGCGCACACTTCTGCCGTGTTGCTGATTGCGGGCATCGCTATGGCGATGTCCGTTATTTTTTTCCTGGGCAACATCGTAACCGTACGACTGTGCATTATTCTGGGCCTGGTAGCCCTGATTGCCCTGGTTGTCAACGTCACCCCCGCACAGCTCCGAGTGAGATAATACCGGTTGATGCATCCGGCCTTGTCCCATCGGACAGGGCCGTTTTTATATGCATAAAGTAAAAAAACATATTTTTAAAAGGAGAACACACACATGAAAAAGACCCTTTGCCTCTTGCTCGCCCTCGTAATGGTCGTGGGCATGCTGGCGGGCTGCGGCTCCAACGCCGGCAACAGCGCCGACAGCGAGACCGCCGCCCCTGCCAACAACGACGGTAACCCCACCTTTAAGATCGGCTGCAGCGGCCCCCTGACCGGCGGCGCTGCCATCTACGGTACCGCCGTGGTGAACGCCGCCCGCATTGCTGTGGACGAGATCAACGCCATGGACGGCATCCACTTTGAGTTCCAGGCCCAGGACGACGAGGCTGACTCCGGCGACAAGGCCATCAACGCCTACAACACCCTGATGGACTGGGGTATGCAGGTCATGGTGGGCACCGTTACCTCCGGCTCCGGCATCACCGTTTCCGCCCAGGCCTTCCAGGATCGCACCTTTATGCTGACCCCCTCCGGCTCCTCCGTTGACCTGATCAAGGACAAGGACAACGCCTTCCAGGTCTGCTTCACCGACCCCAACCAGGGCGTGGGCTCCGCTGACTACATCGCCGAGAACTTTGCCGACGCCAAGGTGGCCGTGATCTATCGTAACGACGACGCTTACTCCCAGGGCATCCGCGACACCTTCGTGGCCGAGGCTGCCGCTAAGGGCGTGAACGTGGTGTATGAGGGCACCTTCACTGCCGACACCGCCACCGACTTCTCCGTGCAGCTCACCGCCGCCCAGAGCGCCGGCGCTGACATGATGTTCCTGCCCATCTACTACCAGCCCGCCGCCGTCATCCTGCAGCAGGCCAACCAGATGGGCTACGCCCCCACCTTCTTCGGCGTGGACGGCATGGACGGCATCCTGACCCTGGAGAACTTCGACACCTCCCTGGCCGAGGGCGTGTACCTGCTGACCCCCTTCTCCGCCGACGCTGACGACGAGCGTACCCAGGCTTTCGTGGCCGAGTACCAGAAGCGTTACGGCGAGGTGCCCAACCAGTTCGCCGCCGACGGCTATGACGCTGTATACATCGTCAAGGCCGCTCTGGAGGCTGCCGGCTGCACGCCCGACATGTCCGCCGCTGAAATCTGCGAGGCGCTCATCAAGGTGATGCCCACCATCACCGTGGACGGCATCACCGGCGAGGGCATGACCTGGGCCGCCACCGGTGAGGTGTCCAAGGCTCCCATGGCCGTGGTCATCAAGGACGGCGTGTACGTCACTCCCGAGAACTGAGACGATTTAAGGATACTCTGATTCGTCATACGATTGCCGGGGGGCTTTACCCCCCGGCAATCGGAGTATTATTCACTCCGGAAAGGAGCCCGGCAAAACCCGCCTTTTCCCCCCTGCCGGGCTGCTTTCTGGCGCGAAGGCCAGAAGAAGGCGCAGTGTTTTTTTGTTAGATTGAGAGGTGCATTTCATGAAATTCCTTGCCTATCTGATCAGTGGGATCAGCCTGGGCAGCGTGTACGCCATCATCGCCTTGGGCTACACCATGGTGTACGGCATTGCCAAGATGCTGAACTTCGCCCACGGCGACGTGATCATGATCGGCGGCTACATCTCCTTTATTGCCGCCAACTACCTGGGCCTGCCCACGCTGGTATCCGTCATTGTCGCCATGGCGGTATGCACGATTCTGGGCGTGGTGATCGAGGGGCTGGCCTACCGGCCGCTGCGCAGCGCGCCGTCCCTGGCGGTGCTGATCACCGCCATCGGCGTCAGCTATCTGCTGCAGAACTCCGCGCTGCTGATCTGGGGCGCCAACCCCAAGTCCTACACCCCAGTGGTGTCCGGCACGCTGCACCTGTTTGACGGGCAGCTCACCATCTCCTACGTGTCGCTGCTGACCATCGTGGCCTGCATCGTCATCATGATCGCCCTGACGCTGTTCACCGGGCGCACCAAGATGGGCAAGGCCATGCGGGCCTGCTCTGAGGACAAGGGCGCGGCACAGCTCATGGGCATCAACGTGAACCGCACCATCTCCCTGACATTTGCCATCGGCTCCGCCCTGGCGGCCATCGCCGGCGCGCTGCTGTGCTCCTTCTCCCCTACGCTGATGCCCACCACCGGCTCTATGCCCGGCATCAAGGCCTTTACCGCCGCGGTGTTCGGCGGCATCGGCTCCATCCCCGGCGCGTTCCTGGGGGGCATCCTGCTGGGTGTCATCGAATCACTGGCCAGAGGCTATATCTCCACCCAGCTTTCCAACTCCATCGTGTTTGCGGTGCTGATTGTGGTGCTGCTGGTGCGGCCTGCCGGACTGCTGGGCAAGTATGTGCCCGAGAAGGTGTGAGGTGAGGGTATGAATTTTAAGAACAGAAATCGCAGCGCCCGCACCGATATGCTGACGTATCTGGGCGTGACCGTTGCCTTTATCATTCTGACCGTGCTGAAAAGCACCGGGGGGCTGAACCGCTCCCAGTCTGGTCTGCTGGTGCCCATCTGCTGCTACATCGTGATGGCGGTGTCGCTGAACCTGACGGTGGGCATCATGGGCGAGCTGAGCCTGGGCCATGCCGGCTTTATGAGCGTGGGCGCCTTCAGCGGCATCATCGCCGCCATGAGCCTGGCTGACATCATCCCCTCCCCCGGCATCCGCCTGGCCATCGCCATGGTGGTGGGCGCCATTATGGCGGGCGTTGTGGGCTTCCTGGTGGGCATCCCCGTGCTGCGGCTCCGGGGCGACTACCTGGCCATCGTGACGCTGGCCTTCGGTGAAATTCTCAAAGAGCTGATTACCTGCCTCATCGTGGGCTCCGACGGCAAGGGCCTCCACATCATTTTCAACATCACCGGCAGCAAAACCGCCGACGACCTGCACCTGCTGGAGGGCGGACGGGTCATCATCAAGGGCGCCCAGGGCGCCACCGGTACCCAGACCATCGCCACCTTTACCGCCGGCTTCATTCTGATTATGGTGACGCTGCTCATCGTGCAGAACATGATCCGCAGCCGCACGGGCCGGGCCATCATGGCCATCCGTGACAACCGTATCGCCGCCGAGAGCGTGGGCATCAGCATCACCCGGTACAAGATGATCGCTTTCGTCACCTCCGCCGCTCTGGCTGGCTCTGCCGGCGCCCTGTTTGGCCTGAACTACTCCAACCTGGCGGCGGCCAAGTTCGACTTCAACACCTCCATTCTGGTGCTGGTGTTCGTGGTGCTGGGCGGCCTGGGCAACATCTGGGGCTCCATCATCGCCACGGTGGTGCTGTACATCCTGCCCGAGGCCCTGCGCAGCTTCGCCACCTACCGTATGCTGATTTACGCCATCGTGCTGATTCTGGTCATGCTGGCCACCAACACGGCCCAGATGAAAACGCTGCTGGGCAAGCTGATCCCCGGACGGAAAAAGGAGGGCGCTGACAATGAGTAAAACCTTTACCAAGGGCAAGATGGTGGCTGTGCCCAGCACGTCCATCATCCCCGAGCGCGACATCGGCTCCACCCCCATTCTGGAGTGCCGCCATCTGGGCATCGACTTCGGTGGCTTGAAGGCGGTGGACGACTTTAACCTGACCATCGGCCGGACGGAGA
The DNA here is from genome assembly GCA_017412585.1 of Oscillospiraceae bacterium. Taxonomy (GTDB): domain Bacteria; phylum Bacillota; class Clostridia; order Oscillospirales; family Oscillospiraceae; genus Vescimonas. The sequence continues at coordinate 2,991 of JAFPXK010000014.1, read as the reverse complement.
TTGCAGGCCTCATCGGCCCCAACGGCGCCGGAAAGACCACCGTGTTCAACCTGCTGACCAAGGTGTATCAGCCCACCCGGGGCATCATCATGCTGGATGGTATGGACACTCACGGCAAGACCACCGAGCAGATCAACCGCATGGGCATCGCCCGCACGTTCCAGAACATCCGCCTGTTCAACAACCTGACGGTGGAGGAGAACGTGAAGGTGGGCCTCCACAACCAGACGCCCTACTCTACCGCCACCGGCATCTTCCGTCTGCCCCAGTTCTGGAAGCAGGAAAAGGCGGCCCACGAGTCCGCCATGGAGCTTTTGAGCATCTTCGACATGCAGGATCTGGCCGACTACCCTGCCGGCTCCCTGCCCTACGGCGCACAGCGGCGGCTGGAAATCGTCCGGGCATTGGCCACCAACCCCTCCCTGCTGCTGCTGGATGAGCCCGCCGCCGGTATGAACCCCTCTGAGACGGCGGAGCTGATGGAGAACATTGTGAAAATCCGGGATACGTTCCAGATCGCCGTGCTGCTCATCGAGCACGACATGCGCCTGGTGATGGGCATTTGCGAGGGCATCTGCGTGCTGAACTTCGGCCGCGTTATCGCCAAGGGCACCAGCGAGGAGATCCAGGCCAACCCCACCGTGATTGAAGCCTACCTGGGCAAGAAGAAAAAGGAGGATTGAGTATGCTGCTGGAAGTGGATAACATCAATGTGTACTATGGCGCCATCCACGCCATCAAGGGCATCTCTTTCCATGTGGAAGAGGGCGAGATCGTGACCCTCATCGGCGCAAACGGCGCCGGCAAGACCACCACGCTGAACACCATCAGCGGCCTGCTGCGCAGCAAGACCGGCGACGTGAAGTTCCATGACCGCAGCATCACCCACATCCCCGCCCACTCCGTGGTGAAGGAGGGGTTGGCGCTGGTGCCGGAGGGACGGCGCATCTTCCTGCAGATGACCGTGGAGGAGAATCTGGAGATGGGCGCGTTCAGCCGTAGCAACGCGGAGATCGCCGGGTCGCTGGAGCAGGTGTATGCACTGTTCCCCCGGCTGGAGGAACGGCGGCGGCAAATCGCCGGAACCCTGTCCGGTGGCGAGCAGCAGATGCTGGCCATGGGCCGGGCGCTGATGAGCAAGCCCAAGCTGATGATGCTGGACGAGCCCTCCATGGGCCTGGCCCCCATTCTGGTGGAGCAGGTGTTTGACATCATCCGCTCCCTCCACAAGGCGGGCACCACCATTTTGCTGGTGGAGCAGAACGCCCAGATGGCCCTGTCCATCGCCGACCGGGCTTACGTGCTGGAAAACGGGCACATCTCCCTGTCCGGCACCGGCAAGGAGCTGGCCCAGAGCGAGCAGGTGCGGAAGGCGTACCTGGGCGGCTGAGGCTCCCACTTACCACATAGCGGCGCAGGAGAAGGCTCCTGCGCCGCTTTTTTGCGGGATTTCGCCATTATTCGCCGCCCCGGCTTGCGCTTTGAGGCGGAATAGGATATAATGGCACAAGTTTTGAAATACCGTAAGGAGATTGCCCATGCTGGTCATCATTGCAAAAGAGACGCCTGCTGCCGAGCTGGCCCGTCTCACCGCCTCGTTGGAGGCAAAGGGGCTGCGTGTCACCGCCGCAGCAGCGGAAAACGCCACGCTGCTGTACCTGGCCGGGGAGACCTGGCGAATCGACGCCGAAGGGCTGAAGGCCCTGCCCTGGGTAACGGACGTGCAGCGGCTGACGCCTCCCTACCCGCTGGCGGCGCGGTCCGCCAAGGAGCAGGGTACGGTGGTGCACGTGGGCGGGGCGGCATTCGGCCGGGGCTTCTGCCTGGTGGCGGGGCCCTGCGCAGTGGAGTCGGCGGAGCAGATGGCTGCCATCGCCCCGGCGGTGGCGCGAAGCGGTGCGGCAGTGCTGCGGGGCGGCGCATTTAAGCCCAGAACGTCACCCTACACATTCCAGGGACTGGGGGCCGAGGGCCTCCGGCTGCTGGCAGAGGCAGGCCGGAAAGCCGGGCTGCCGGTGGTCAGCGAGGTGACGGACGTTCGTGATCTGCCCCTGTTTGAGGACGTGGACATGGTGCAGATCGGGGCCCGGAACATGCAGAATTTTGCCCTGCTGCGGGAGGCGGCGGCCTTCGGAAGGCCGGTGCTGCTGAAGCGGGGCATGGGCGCCACCATAGAGGAGCTGCTGCAGTCGGCGGAATACCTGCTGCGATACGGAAACGGCAACGTGGTGCTGTGCGAGCGGGGCATCCGCACCTTTGCCGGGCAGATGCGGGCCACGTTGGATGTGGGCGCAGTCCCTGCACTGAAACAGGCCACCCACCTGCCTGTAATCGTAGACCCCAGCCACGCCGCAGGGCGCAGCGACTACGTGACGCCCCTGGCGCTGGCGGCGGTGGCGGCGGGAGCGGACGGACTCACGGTGGAGGTACACAACGACCCCGCCTCTGCCCTGTCCGACGGCGCCCAGGCGCTGGATCTGGCGGGATTTGCCGCGCTGGCGGAGAAGGTGCAGAAGCTGCTGTCCGCCCTTCGATAATTTTTTCATATTCCACTATGCAAAAAAGAGTACCATTCCTTTCGGAATGGTACTCTTTTATATGCCGTAATGTCCTTACTTGGCGGCCTTGGCTGCCTTGATGGACTCGATCAGCTCGGGCACTACCTTGAACAGGTCGCCCACGATACCGTAGTCAGCCACCTCGAAGATGGGAGCGGTCTCGTTCTTGTTGACGGCGATGATGCACTCGGACTCCTGCATACCGGCCTTGTGCTGGATGGCGCCGGAGATGCCAAGGGCCACGTAAACCTTGGGATGGACGGTCTTACCGGTCTGGCCAACCTGATGGTCGGCGGTGATCCAGCCGGCGTCCACGCAGGCGCGGGAGGAACCTACCACGCCGCCCAGAACCTCGGCCAGTTCCTCGGCCAGGGCGATGCCCTTCTCCACGTCCTTGCTGATGCCGCGGCCCACGGAGACGATGAAGTCAGCG
>JAFPXK010000013.1 GCA_017412585.1 Oscillospiraceae bacterium | reverse complement strand
CCTGGGCGGCGGCACGGGCCTCCGCCTCGGCGGCCATGCGCTCGCTGTTGATGCGGGCGTTCTCGGCACGGATGGCGGCCTTCCGGGTCCGGCGCTCGTCGGCCATCTTCATAAACGCCTTCAGGCCCGTGACGACGGACACCACCGCCACCACGCCGAAGCCCACCCAGCCCACGGTGCGGACGTGGTAGAAATCGTCGATGGTGAAATGCTCATAGCGCATGCCGATGAAGTACAGCACCACGCCCAGGGCGGCGGACACCACCGCCAGAAACACGTCCATGGCGGCGATGAACTTATGCCGCCTGCGGCGCAGCAGGGAGGCAAACAGCAGCACCAGCGTCAGCAGGAACAGGGCGGGACTCTGGCAGCACAATACGTAACCGATGGTCTTATCCATAGTGAAAAAACTCCTTGTCCGTTACAGGGCGCACTTGCCTCTGTGGATATATTTGCCCTCCGTGGGGTACAGCTTGCCCCGCTCCACTGCCAGGGTGCCCCGAAGCCACACCTGGGCGATGCTGCCCCTGGTGACCACGCCCTCGTAGGGGCTGTAATCGCAGCGGCTCACCATGTCGGCGGCCCGGAGGGTATGGTCCGCCGCCGGGTCATAGACCACAATGTCGGCGTCGGCGCCGGGGGCGATGACGCCCTTGCGGGGGAACATGCCGTAGAGCCGGGCGGGGTTCTCGCTGAGGGCCCGGACCAGGCCGGGCAGGGTCATACGCCCTGCCGCCACGCCGTAGGTATAGATCAGCTCGCCTCGGGTCTCCACGCCGGGGATGCCGCCGGGAATGGCGGTGAAATCGTCACGGCCGGCCAGCTTCTGCTGCGTGGTGAAGGAGCAGTGGTCGGTGGAGATGGTCTGCACCTCGCCGGTACGGAGGGCACGCCAAAGGGCGTCCTGGTCCGCCTTTTTGCGGATGGGAGGCGAGCAGACGTATTTGGCGCTCTCCAGCCAGTCCTCCTGATCGTAGACGCTGTCATCCAGGCACAGGTACTGGGGGCAGGTCTCCACGTAGACCTTCTGCCCTCTGCGGCGGGCGGCGCGAATCTCCGCCAGGGCCTGGGCATTGGTGGTGTGGACCACGATAACGGGCACGTCCGCCGCCTGGGCGATGCGCATTAAGCGGCCCACCGCCTCGGCCTCCAGATAGTCGGGCCGGACACGGGGATGACACCAGACGCCGTTGTCGCCGGCGGCCTTGCGCTCGGACACCAACGCGTCGATGACGCCGCTGTTCTCACAGTGGAAGCCGCTGATGCCCCCCTTTTCCCGCAGCTTGCGGAGGGCATGGTAAATGGCCTCGTCGCCGATCATCATGGCGGGATAGGTCATATACATCTTGAAGCTGGTGATGCCCTCATCATACATGTCGTCGATTTCCGAGGCAATGGTGGGGTTCCAGTCGTCGATGGTCATGTGGAAGCCGTAGTCGCAGGCACACTTGCCGTCGGCCTTCTCATGCCACAGCCGAAGGCCCTGGTGCAGCGTCTCCCCCTTGTTGGGGCAGGCGAAGTCCACCACAGTGGTGGTGCCGCCGCGAAGGGCGGCGCGGCTGCCGGAGGCGAAATCGTCGGCGGTGGTGGTGTTGCACACGTCCAGGTCAAAGTGGGTATGGGCGTCGATGAAGCCGGGCAGCAGCAGCTTGCCGGCGCAGTCCACCACCCGGGCGTCCGCCGCCGAAAGGCCGCGGCCCACCGCCGCAACGGTTTCATCCTCTACCAGCACGTCGGCACGGCGCACGCCGTGGCCGGAGACCACCGTGCCGCCTCGGAACAATGTCTTCATGGATGCCCCTCCTTTATACGGAATATCATTTTATGTTGTGCAGCGTGGTGAAAACGGCTTACCCCGCCAGGATTTCAAATTTCAGCACGCCGTCGGCGCCGTTGATGCGGCTCACCATGGCGTCCATGGACACGGTCATGTCCCCGGTCTCGGCGCTGACGGTGACGCCGGCGCAGCCGTTGGTGGGGATGGTCTGATTGACGGTGAGTATATTCGCGCCGGATTCGGCGAAGATAGCAAGGTAGTCGCTGAGGACGCCGGGATTGTCCTTCAAGAGGGCGTAGAAGGTGATGATATGGCCCGCGCGCATGTTCTGAAAGGGCTGCACCGCGTCCTTATATTTATAAAAGGCGCTGCGGCTGATGCCCACCTGGCGGGCGGCGTCCCCCACGGTGCGGGCCTCCCCCACCTGCAGCATCCGCTTGGCCTCCGCCACCTTGACGAACACCTCCGGCAGCGCGTCGCCGGAGACGATGTAATACTGTTTCTTATCCATACGGCAGGTTCCTTTCATGGGTATCGTCCGTAATAGGCACACATTTGTCCATATAATATTACCACAAGGGAGGACACGATGCAACACTTTTTTCCGCTGGACGAGAAGGGCGCCGCCATGATGGGGCGGTTTTTGCTGACGGTGGGGTGCGCTGCCGCCCTGGGGCTGCTGGGCTACGGCGCGGTGCGGTACGCGGCGGCGTGGGCTCTGCCCTTTCTGCTGGCCCTGGGAGCGGCCGGGTTGGCGGAGCCGGGCATCGCCTGGTGCTGCCGCAGGCTCCATTTGCAGCGGGGCTTTGTGGCGGCGGTGTTTACCCTGGCGGTGACGGGGCTGGCGGCGGCGCTGTGCGTCCTGGTGGGGCGGCGGCTGTGGCAGGAGGCCACGGGGGCGGCCTCCTTTTTAGGGGAGGCGCTGGGGGTGCTGCCCCAAATGACGGAGGCGGTATTTGCCCGCATTGACGCCTTCTGCGCCGCCTGCCCGGAGGGGGTGCGGCAATGGGCGCAGCAGGCGGCGGCAGAGCTGGGGCAGCGGCTGGGCGCCGCGGCGGCGGAGCTGGGGACGGCCCTGGGCCGGGGGGTGACGGGGCTGGTGGCGGCCACGCCAAGGGTGCTCCTGTTTGTGGGCACCACGGTGCTGGCGCTGTTCTTCACCGTGGCGGGCTATCCGGAGCTGTGCCGCGGCATCCGGGCGGCGGTGCCGGCGCGGTATCACGCCACGGTGCGGCGGCTGCGGCGCACCGCCTTTACCGCCTTCGGCCAGTGGCTGCGGGCCCAGTGCATTTTGTTTGCGGTGACCTTCGGGGAGTTGGCGGCGGGCTTCTGGCTGCTGGGACAGCGGTACGCTCTGCTGCTGTCGGCGGCCATCGCCGTCATCGACGCCCTGCCGGTGCTGGGGGCGGGAACGGTGCTGCTGCCGTGGGCAGCGGTGTGCGCCGCCCTGGGGGACTTTCCCAAGGGGCTGGGCCTGGGGGCGCTGTACGTGGTGGTGACGGTGGTGCGCAGCATTCTCACCCCCAGGGTGATGGCCCGCCAGGCGGACCTGCCGCCCCTGGCGGCGCTGGCGGCCATGTACGTGGGCTTCCGGGCCGCCGGGGTGGGCGGCATGGTACTGCTGCCGCTTATGGTGCTGTTTGTGCGCCAATTCCTGGCAGGCGGGGAAGAAAACACTTCCCAGCGGTAGAAATGTGTGGTAGAATGATTTAGTTTAGTACGTGGCGGGGGCGTCATGCCGTTATGGCCGGACGCCGATTCCGCCGCGAAGAAAGGGGGGTAAAGCCGTGAAGATCAATCAAATCAAGGCGGGCGCGCTGCTGTCTTACGTGTCCATGGGGCTGAGCACGCTGATCTCCCTGGTGTACACCCCCATTATGATCCAGCGGCTGGGGGACAGCGAGTTCGGCGTGTACCAGGCGGTGCTGCCCATCATCAGCTACCTGAACCTCCTCAGCTTCGGCCTGGGCAGCGCCTACGTGCGGTACTACTCCCGGTACAAGACGGCGAAGGACAAAAAGGGCATGGCCATGCTCAACGGCATGTTCCTCACCACCTACCTGGTGCTGGGGGCGCTGGTGCTGGCCATCGGCTGGGGGCTGAGCTACTGCGACGCCGTCTTCGGCAAGAAGCTGACGGCGGAGGAGATCGTCCTGGCGGAGCGGCTGCTGCGCATCCTGTCCCTGAACGCGGCGCTGACCTTCCCCATCAGCGTGTTTGAGAGCCACGTCACCATCAACGAGCAGTATCTTTTCCAGAAAATCGTGGGCATGGGCAAGCAGGTGCTCAATCCCCTTATCATGATACCGCTGCTGATCATCGGCTACCGCAGCGTGACGCTGACCATTGTGTCGCTGATTTTCACTATCGTCAGCGGCATTGTGAACGTCACCTTCTGTTTGACCCGGCTGCGGATGCCCTTCTCCTTCCGGCGGTACGACTTTGCCCTGCTGCGGGAGATGGTGGGCTTTACGTTCTACGTGTTTTTGGGCATCGTGGTGGACAACTTCAACTGGAGCATCGACCGGCTGCTGCTGACCTGGCTCCACGGGTCGGTGGCGGTGGCGGTGTACGCGGTGGCGGCCCAGCTCAACACCTTCTACCTGGCCTTTTCCAACGCCATCTCCAACGTGATGACCCCCCGGGTACACCGGCTGGTGACCGCCGGGGCCCCCATGCGGAAGCTGGACGCCCTGTTCACCCGGGTGGGGCGGCTGCAGTTCATCCTGCTGGCGGGTATCTTCCTGGGCTTTGTGGCCATCGGGCAGCGGTTCGTGGTGCTGTGGGGCGGCGGAGAGGAGAAGGCCATCGACTACTGGACCACGCTGCTGCTGTTCTTCGCCACGCTGTGGACCAACATCCAGACCGTGGGCATCGAGATACAGCGGGCCATGAACAAGCACAAGTTCCGCTCGGTGGTGTATCTGGCGGTGGCGCTGTCCAACGCGGTGATCTCCATTCCGCTGTGCATCCGGTGGCAGGGCTTTGGCGCCGCCATCGGCACCACCCTGGCCACCTTCGTGGGCAACGTGCTGCTGATGAACTGGTATTACCACCACCGCATCGGGCTGAACATCCCCGCCTTCTGGCGGCACATTTTCCATCTCTTCCCTGCCACGGTGCTGCCGGCGGCGGTGTCCGTGGCGCTGGCGGTATTCGTACATCCCCAGAGCTATTTCGACATGATCCTGCCGGCGGCGGCGGTGGTGGTCACCTACGGCGGCTCCATGTGGCTGTTCGGCATGAACCGCTACGAGCGGGAGCTGATCGCCGGGCCTGTCCGCCGCATTCTCAGGCGACTGCACCGATAAGGAGGGAGCCATATGCCGCGCAAATCCTCACAGCGCAACACCAAGGGCAAAATCGTGTCGGCGGCGTGGAAGCTGTTTTACGAGCAGGGCTACGACGACACCACCGTGGAGGACATCATCTTCGAGTCCGGCACGTCCAAGGGCTCCTTTTACCATTATTTTGAGGGGAAGGACGCCCTTTTAGGCTCCCTTTCCATGATTTTTGACGAGAAATACGAGGCGCTGCGCCAGGAAATGGACCCGGAGATGCGGGCGGCGGACAAGCTGACCTTTATCAACCGGGAGCTGTTCACCATGATCGACAACCAGGTGTCGGTGGAGCTGCTGGCCCGCCTGTTCTCCACCCAGCTCACCACCCGGGGCGAGAAGCACCTGTTGGACCGCAACCGCACCTATTTCAAGCTGGTGCAGCAGATCGTCCGCCAGGGCCAGGAGCGCGGCGAGCTGCGCACCGACATCACCGCCAACGAGATCGTCAACGACTACGCCATGTTTGAGCGGGCGCTGATGTACGACTGGTGCCTCGCCTGCGGGGAGTACGCCCTGGCCCGGTACGCCGGGCGGATGATGCCCCAATTTTTGCGGGGCTATCTGCCGGAGAACGGAAAATAGGATAAATTTTATTTTTCGAATACCATTTTGCACAGCAATTCGTACAGTTTATTTTTGGCTTTATTGCTTTATTTTCATGGCACAAATAGCAACGCCGTATAGACTTTGGTCTATACGGCGTTCTGTATTTACGTACAGTGTAAAGTATGGTATACTCACCTCCGTGATAAAAAACCGGGGCGGGCAGTGGCTCCGCCGGAAACGGAGAGCGATATGAGAAGCGCGGAAATTGTGGTATTTGTGATCTATCTGGCGTTTATGCTGGGTATCGGCGTCTATTTCTTCCTGCGGTCACGGGGCGGCGGCGAGAAGGACTACTTCCTGGGGGGCCGCAGCATGGGACCCTGGGTGTCCGCCCTCAGCGCCGGCGCCTCCGACATGAGCGCCTGGGTGCTGATGGGGCTGCCGGCCTCCATCTACGCCGCCGGCATCGGCCAGGCGTGGATCGCCATCGGCCTTGCCATAGGCTACGCCGTGAGCTGGCTGGTGGAAGCTCCCCGGCTGCGGCGGTTCACCATCGTGGCGGGGGACTCCATCACGTTGCCCCAGTACCTGACCCGCCGCTTTTTGAGCAAGTCCAAGGCGCTGCAGGTGATCTGCGCACTGATCTTCCTCTTTGCCTACACCATCTACGCCGCCTCCAGCATGAAGGCCTGCGGCACGCTGTTCCACACGGTGCTGGGAGTGGACAGCACCACCGCCATGTACGTGGCGGCGGCCATCATCGTGGCCTACACCTTCCTGGGCGGCTTCAGCGCCGTGTGCTGGACCGACTTCTTCCAGGGGATGCTGATGCTGGCGGCGCTGCTGATCGCCCCCATCTTCGCCCTGTTCGTCATCCAGAGCGGCCATGGCGCACCTGCGGACTCCTACGCCCTGCCCCAGGGCTACTGGCGGCTGTTTGCCGACTGGCGGGAGGTGGTGTCCGGCCTGGGCTGGGGTCTGGGCTACTTCGGCATGCCCCACATCATCGTGCGGTTTATGTCGCTGGAATCCCAGAAATCCCTGCGCAAATCCGCCAAAATCGGCATCACCTGGAACGTGCTGATCGTGGTGTTTTCCGTGGCGGCGGGCTGTATCGGCCACGTGCTGCTGGGTGACATCGCTGACCACTCCACCGTGTTCATCCAGATGGTGCGGATGCTGTTCCCCGGCGTGCTGTCCGGCGTGCTGCTGAGCGCCATCCTGGCGGCCTCCATGTCCACCGCCGACAGCCAGCTCCTCTCCTCCGCCAGCGCCTTTGCCAGCGACGTGTATCAGCCCATTATCCGCAAGGGCAAGGCGGGCAACCGCGAGATGCTGTGGATGGGCCGGCTGGTGGTGCTGGCCATCTCGGCGGCAGCGGTGCTCATCGCCTCCCAGCCGGGGGCGGGCTCCATCATGGATCTGGTGTCCAACGCCTGGGGCATGTTCGGCGCCGCCTTCGGCCCGGCCATTCTGCTGAGCCTGTTCTGGAAGCGGTTCAACTTCCAGGGCGCCGTGGCGGGCATCGTGGTGGGCGCGGTGGTGGACGGCCTGTGGCTGGCCTTCCTGGCCTCCACCGGCATCTACGAGATCATCCCCGGCTTTGCCGCCGGACTGCTGGCGGCGGTGACAGTGTCGCTGGCCACACCGGCGCCGGACAAGGACGTGGAGGCGCTGTTTGACAGAGCGGTTCGCTACCAGGATTGATGCAAAAAAAGAAGAAGCCGCCTCCACAGGGCGGCTTCTTTACTGCACGGATTTGCTCTGGTTTTACACGGTGGCGTCTACGGGAATGCGCTGGCGGCCCACCTGCACCCAGTGGACCCGGACGTCCTCGCCGCTGCGGCTGGCGCAGAAGCCCAGGCTGCCCATCTTGCCCTCCACCGGGGTGTCGCCGCCGATGGCCCCCACCAGGCGGACGATGTAGCGCAGCAGTTCACGAATGGTGGTCAGGGGCAGATCCGGCTCCAGATAATCAAAAAACTTATCCATGGGTATACCTCCTATATGGCAAGCGGTGTTTTTGTTTCCTTTGATGGTACCCATTATGCCATGAGGTCTGTCCGAAAAAGCGGACTTTGAACGGAAAAAAGGGGGCTTTCTCCCATCTTGCCAAGGGGCGGAGCGGGTGGTAAAATAATGGATAAAAAACAGCAGGAGGTGGACACGATGGCCGACACACAGGCGGCGCTGCCGGTGGCGGCGGACCGCTGCACGGGCTGCGGCGCCTGCGCCAACGGCTGCCCCAAGGGCGCCATTCACATGACGGCGGACAGCGAGGGCTTTCTCACGCCGGTGGTAGGCGAGGGCTGCATCCAGTGCGGCCACTGTGCCCACGTGTGCCCCGCCCTGAAGCACCGGGAGGAGCGCAGCGCCCCGGCGGTGTTTGCCGCCTGGGCGGAGGATGACAGCCTGCGGCGCCGCTCCACCAACGGCGGCGTGTTCGCCGCGCTGGCCACCCAGGTGCTGGAGGACGGGGGCGTGGTGTTCGGCGCGGCCATGGATGCCCATCTCACGGTGCGCCATGTGGCGGTGAAGAACACCGCTGACCTGCCGCCGCTGCTGGGGGCCAAGCCGGTCCAGAGCGACGTGGGCGACAGCTTCCAGCAGGTGCGGATGTACCTGGACCAGGGGCGGCGGGTGCTGTTTGTCGGCACGCCCTGCCAGGTGGACGGGCTGTACCGCTTCCTGGGGGGATACCCGGAGAACCTGCTGACCTGCGACTTTCTGTGCGGCGGCGTAGCCAGCCCCGGCGTGTGGCAGCGGCTGGTGAAGTCCATGGCCTACGTCAAGCAGAAGCCCCCTGTGGCGGTGGAGTTCAGCCGCAAGGAGCCCGAGGGGACGGGCCACCGGTTCTTCGTCACCTTTGCCGGGGGGAAGACCTACGACGCGCCCCTTGCCAAGACGGAGTTCGGTCGGGGGCTGAAGCGGCGGCTTTTCCTGCGCCGAGCCTGCCACACCTGCCCCTATGCCTGCGCCAACCGGCCCGGCGACCTGACCCTGGGCACCTTCCGGGGGCTGCCCAAGGAGCTGGACGAGCAGAAGCAGGGCGTGACCATGCTGCTGATCAACAGCGTCAAGGGCGCCCACACCGTGGACACGCTGGCGCTGAAAAAAACGGCACGGACGCTGGACGAGGCCGTGGCGGACAACGTGGCGCTGCGGCAGCCCCGGGAGCCCTCACCCTACCGGGAGGCGTTTTTCGCCGCGCTGCGGCAAGCCCCCTTCCAGCAGGTGCGGATCAAATATCTGGCCGCCGGGGAGCCCCGGGACGTGCCGACGCCCCAGGCGCTGCTGCGGACCGTAAAGGAGAAGCTATGGAAAAAACGTTGATGCACACCTGCTGCGCCCCCTGCTCGGTGAGCTGCATTCAGCAGCTTCGCAGCGAGGGCATCGAGCCGGTGAGCTATTGGTTCAACCCCAACATCCATCCCTACATGGAATATAAGGCCCGGCGGGACACGCTGATGGGCTATGCGCCGTCCATCGGCATGGAGCTGATCGTGCAGGAGGACTACGGCCTGCGGCAGTTCTGCCGGGCGGTGGCGGAGGACATCGAGCACCGCTGCGTGGAATGCTACACCATGCGCATGGAGCAGACGGCCCGGTTTGCCGCCGAAAACGGCTTTGACAGCTTTACCACCACGCTGCTGGTGAGCCCCTACCAGCAGCACGAGGCCATCGCCGACGTGGCGGGCCGCATGGCCCAGCGGTACGGCGTCCGATTCCTGTACCGGGACTTCCGCCCCGGCTTCCGGGACGGGCAGGCCCAGGCCCGGGAGCTGGGCTTCTATATGCAGAAATACTGCGGCTGCGTCTTCAGCGAGGAGGACCGCTACGCCGCCAAAATCGCAAAAGACAGGAAAGAGCCCTTGAAGCACATCCTGTGACAGCCTCCCCGTGATGGCAAACGCCTCCGTTCCGAAAGGGACGGAGGTTTTTTTGAAAAAAAGCAAAATTTTCGGAAATAAAAAAAGGAAAATCGGCGCAAAGGCAGTATATAGATAAGTAGAGTGATATCGAAACGGCAGGAAAGGAGGGACAGCCCATGCTGCCACAGAGCTTTTTGGACGACTTGATTGCCCGGAACGATATTGTGGACGTGGTGGGGTCTTACGTGGCCCTGCAGCAGAAGGGCAGCAACCTGTTTGGGCTGTGCCCCTTTCATAACGAAAAGACACCCTCCTTTTCCGTGTCGCCCTCCAAGCAGATTTACCACTGTTTTGGCTGCAAAAAGGGCGGCGGCGTCATCAATTTCATTATGGAGATTGAAAATCTAAGCTACATTGACGCCGTACGGTTTCTGGCCAAGCGGGTGAATCTTGAGGTGCCTGACGACCGGCAGGACGACGACGCCGCCCGGCGCAGGCAGCGGATTCTGGCGCTGAACCGGGACGCGGCCCGGTGGTATTACGACGTGCTGCAATCCCCGGAGGGCGCCGCGGTCCAGGCCTATCTGGACAGGCGGCAGATTCGCCGGGGCGTCGCCGTGCGGTTCGGCATGGGGGCCTCCACCCCCAACTGGGACGACCTGACCCGGGCCATGACCGCCAAGGGCTACACCAAGACGGAGCTGATTACGGCGGGTCTGGCGGTGGCGAGCAAGAAGGGCAGCGTGTACGACAAGTTCCGCAACCGGCTTATGCTGCCGGTCATCGACCAGCGGGGCGACGTGGTGGGCTTCGGCAGCCGCGTCATCGACAACAGCGAGCCAAAATACATGAACACCACCGATACGCCGGTGTACTCCAAGCGGCACGTGCTATACGGGCTGAATCTGGCCAAGAAGACGAAACGGCCGGAGATCATTCTCTGCGAGGGCAACCTGGACGTGGTGACGCTGCACCAGGCGGGGTTTGACAACGCGGTGGCCAGCATGGGCACGGCGCTGACCCAGGAGCAGATCCGGCTGCTGAGCCGCTACACCAAGAATCTGGTGCTGTGCTACGACAACGACAGCGCCGGGCAGATGGCCACCCAGCGGGCGTTGGAGATGCTGAACAACACGGAGTTTACCGTGCGGGTGCTGCGGCTGCCCAACAAGATGGTGGACGGCCAGCCCAAAAAGCAGGACGCGGATGATTTCATCAAGGCCTACGGACCCGACGCCTTCGCCCAACTGTTAAACGGCAGCGCGGGGGGCATGGAGTTCCGCATGGCCCAGGTGGCAGGCAAGTACGACATGAAGGACGACCGGCAACGGGTGGCCTACGCCCAGGAGATCAGTCAGGTGCTGTGTACGCTGGAAAACGCCGTGGAGCGGGAGGTGTACACCAACCGGGCGGCGGAGGTGTCGGGCTTCTCCAAGGAGGCCATGCGCACCGAGGTGGAGCGGGCGGCCCGGCAGCGCAGAAGCCGGGACCGCAAGCAGCGGGAGCGCCGGGAGCTGAACCCCGCCGTGTCGCTGCAGCCCACGGAGCGCAGCATTCGCTACACCAATCTCCGCTCGGCCATGGCGGAGGAGGGCGTTATCCGGCTGCTGCTCCACGACGACACCGTTTTCCCCCAGGATGCGCCGCTGCAGGAGGAGGACTTTTCCTCTCCCCTGCTGGGCAAAATTTTCGGCCTGTTATGGCAGCACCGCAGCAGCGCCTACCCCATGGCGGCCCTCAGCGCCAGCCTTTCCGGCGAGGAGATGAGCCACTTAACGGCGCTGATTCAGAAGCCGGAATCCACAGCCAATGCAGAAAAATCATTGCAGGATTATCTGCGGATCATCCGGGAAGAAAAGATGAAACGCGCCGACTCCGGGGCGGACCCCCTGGTGCTGGCGCTGGAAAAAAAGAGAAACAGTCAAAAAAAGACGGAGGATACATAAGATGAGCGAGAAGAAAACCACCGAGCAGGAGCTGGAGCAGATGGCGGACGCCCTGCTGGCCGAGGCCGACAAGAAGGAAGAGCCCGCCAAGAAGACCAAGGGCAAGCTGGACGACAAGACCATCGCCGCCCTGCCTGCCGCCGCGCTGATCAACGCCAACGAAAAGCTGAAGGAGCTGTTCGTGAAGGGCAAGAAAAAGGGCAAGCTGGACGGCAGCGAAATCAGCGACGTGGTGGAGGAGATGGACCTGGACGGCGACCAGATGGATCGCATTTACGATTCCCTGGAGCAGGTGGGCATCGAGGTGGGCAGCGAGGAATTCCTGGTAGACCTGCCGGACGACGCCGAGCCGCCCATGGAGGAGATCGCCGGCATCGAGGAAGAGGAGCTGGTGGACCCCAACACACTGGTGGACAGCTTCAACATCGACGACCCGGTGCGCATGTACCTGAAGGAGATCGGCAAGGTGCCTCTGCTGACCGCCGACGAAGAGGTGGAGCTGGCTACCGCCATGACGGCGGGGCACAGCGCCCACGACAGGATCGAGGCCGCCCAGGAGGCCGGCGAGGAAATCCCCGCAGAGGAGATGGCCCGGCTCCAGGAGGACATCA
Source organism: Oscillospiraceae bacterium (assembly GCA_017412585.1). Lineage (GTDB taxonomy): Bacteria > Bacillota > Clostridia > Oscillospirales > Oscillospiraceae > Vescimonas. Next base: position 457 of record JAFPXK010000013.1, on the reverse strand, counting down.
GCAAGGGCGAGGCCGCCAAGAAGGCGCTGGCGGAGGCCAATCTGCGGCTGGTGGTGTCCATCGCCAAGCGGTATGTGGGCCGGGGCATGCTGTTCCTGGATCTGATCCAGGAGGGCAACCTGGGCCTCATTAAGGCTGTGGAAAAATTTGACTACACCAAGGGCTACAAGTTCTCCACCTACGCCACATGGTGGATCCGCCAGGCCATCACCCGGGCCATTGCCGACCAGGCCCGCACCATCCGCATCCCGGTTCACATGGTGGAGACCATCAATAAGGTGATTCGCGTCAGCCGCCAGCTTTTGCAGGAGCTGGGCCATGACCCCTCTCCCGAGGAGATCTCCGAGGAGATGGGTATGCCGGTGGACAAGGTGCGGGAGATTCTGAAAATCGCCCAGGAGCCCGTGTCCCTGGAGACCCTCATCGGCGAGGAGGAGGACAGCCACTTAGGCGACTT
>JAFPXK010000012.1 GCA_017412585.1 Oscillospiraceae bacterium | reverse complement strand
TTCGCCCGGATGGAGAAGCCGCTTTACGGTCACAACGCCAAGAACCTGATGAAGACGGATGTGCGGGAGCACGATGACAGCTATGAAGTGGATATCGAGTTGCCCGGCTTCCACAAGGACGAGGTTCAGCTCAGCCTGGAGAACGGGTACCTGAACATCACAGCGGCAAAAGGTCTTGACAAGGATGAGAAGGACAAAAAGTCCGGCAAGCTCATCCGACAGGAGCGCTACGCCGGCAGCATGAGCCGCAGCTTCTATGTGGGCGAGGCGCTCACGGAAGAGGATATCAAAGCCAAACTGGAGCACGGTGTCCTGTCGCTGCAGATTCCGAAGAAGGAAGCAAAGCCGCAGCTGCCTGAAAAGAAGCATATCGCCATTGAAGGCTAATCGATTTCTTGACAGCTCCCCACCGATCCCGGTGGGGAGTTTGCTTTTTTGCCCCTGCTGCGGCAGAAAAACAGCAGCATGGCGGATTTTTCGCCCGCAATCTTGCCAAATCAGCCCGCAAGCGGTAAAATTCCAGTAGCGCCGCCTTTCAACGGCGGCAGTCCCTGCGCCGCAATACGGCGCTCCCACCGGGGGAATAGAGGGATTACGCCGCCTGCGGCCCCGCCGCGGCGGATACGACAGAAATGGGGAAAGGATGATTCCACATGCGATTTCTGCATATTTCGGACCTGCATCTGGGCAAGATGCTCCACGGCGTCTCCCTGCTGGAAAACGGCGACCAGCCCTACTGGGTGCTGCAATTTCTGGCGCTGGCGGAGGAGGTGCGGCCCCAGGCCGTGGTGATTTCCGGCGACGTCTACGACCGCAGTTCCCCCTCCGGCGAGGCGGTGTCTCTGCTGAGCCAGTTGGTGGAGGGCCTGGCCCAGCGGAATATCGCCGTTCTGATGGTGGCCGGCAACCACGATTCCGGCCAGCGGCTGTCCTTTGCCAGGGAGATGCTCTCCCGTGAGCATATCCATATCGCCGGCACGGTGGAGCGGGAAATGGCCCGCGTCACCCTGACGGACGAGTACGGCCCCGTCACCTTCTGGCTGATGCCCTATGTGTTCCCTGCGGCGGTGGCCCAGGTGCTGCATGACGACGCCATCCGTGACTATGACGGGGCGGTGCGCCGCCTGCTGGCGGAGCAGCAGATGGACGCCGCCGCCCGTAACGTGATCGTGGCCCACCAGAACGTGACGGCCTTCGGTGCAGAGGCGCCCCGGGGCGGCTCGGAAAGCGCCGTAGGCGGCGTGGGCCAGGTGGAGTATACCGCCTTCGACGGCTTCGATTACGCCGCCCTGGGCCACATCCATGGGGCCTATTCCGTGGGCCGCGACGCCGTCCGCTACGCGGGCTCCCCCATGTGTTACCATTTCAACGAGACCCGCCAGGCCCGCAAGGGCCCGGTGCTGGTGGAGCTGGGTCGTAAGGGAGAGGTGTCCATCACCACCCTGGAGATTCAGCCCCTGCACCCCATGCGGGAGCTGCGCGGCCCCTTTGAGACGCTGCGGGAGCAGGAGCTGGCCCACACCCGGCGAGGGGAGTACCTGCGCCTTGTCCTCACCGACCGGCCCCTGACGCCGGAGGCGGTGGCCTTTTTCCAAAGCCTGGCGGAGTCCCGGGGCAGCGTGCTGATGGAGCAAACCTCGGAATACCGGGCCTATGCCGACCTGCTGCCGGAGGCGGCGCCAGACGCGGTGGGCGATCAGCCCCTGGAGGCCCTGTTCTCCGATTTCTTTGCCAGCCGCACGGGCAGCGACCCGGACCCCGAAGAGCTGGCGCTGCTGCATTTCGCCGGTGAGCTGCTGCGCAATACGCCGGCGGACCCGAAGCAGCGCAGCGCCGCCGATCCCAAGACCACGGAAGCCCTTTTACGCCATCTGATGCCCCGGGAGGTGAAGGCATGAAACCGCTGAAGCTGACCATGAAAGCCTTCGGCTGCTACGCAAAGGAAACGACGGTGGATTTTCAGCAGTTCACCGACGGCCTGTTCCTCATCGTGGGCAAGACCGGCGCGGGCAAGACCACGGTTTTCGACGCCATCTCCTTCGCCCTCTTTGGCCGTCCCAGCGGCTCGGAGCGCACGGCGGAGATGCTCCACTCCGACTTTGTCCCCCTGTCGGAGGACATGGAGGTGTCCCTGGACTTTCTGCACCAGGGCCGCACCTATCATGTTGAGCGCAAAATGCACTTCCCCAAAAAGCGCAGCGGCGATTACGGCGACCCCACCGTCAGCGCCGCCATGTGGGGCGATGAGCAGGCAGCCATCCAGGTGGCCACCCGGGTCACGGCCCGCTGCGAGGAGCTGTTGGGCCTGAATGCCGAGCAGTTCCGCCGCATCGTCATGCTGGCCCAGGGTGAATTCCGGGAATTTCTGCGCTCGGGCAGTGATAAGAAAAATGAGATTCTGGGCAAGCTCTTCGACAATTCCGAATACCTTCGCTTTCAGAATCTGCTCGCTGCCGGATACACCGAGCTGAAAAGGCGGCGTGATGTCTACGAATCGGAGATTGCCGCCGTCATGGATACGCTGTTCGACCTGCCGGAGGCGGCGGACGAACAGGAGCGGGAGGGCTATCTCCCCGGCCATCCCGGACTGGTGGAGAATCTGCAGGCGCTGGTGGGGCGTGACGAGCTGCGGCTGTCGCAGCAGCAAACGGTTTACGAGGCGATCAAAAAGGATGTGGAGGCGCTGCATACGCGCCGGGGCGCCGCGGAAATGAGCAACCGCCTGCTGGCCCAGCGGGAGGCGTGTATCGACCATTTGACCGGCCTGGAGGCCCAGCAGGGGAGCTATGCCCTGCGTCAGCGCCGGTACGGAGAGGCGGAAAAGGCGTTTCGCCGGGTCAGGCCCGCTGAGCAGAACCTGCGGCGCGGGGCGTCCGAGCTGGCAAAAACCCAAAATGATATCGCCGCCAACGAAGCCCAGCTGGAGCGGCAGCAGCGGGAATGTGCGGCGGCCCAGGCTGCGGCGGACGGGGATTTGCCCCTCCGTGATGAAATGGAGGCTCTGACGGCAGAGGGCACCCGGCTGAAGGCGGTGCTGCCCGACTATCGGCGTCTGACAGAGCAGTGTGCCAGGCTGGATGAGACGAAAAAAGAGCGGGCCAAACTGAATGAGAGCATCGGTCAGCAGGAGGAGCGGAAGGCCGCGCTTACCCTGGAACTGAAACGCATCCAGGACGAGCTGCACGATCTGGAGGGCTGCGAAGCGGCGGCAGTGCGCCTGGAGGGTCGGCGGAACGACGCCCGGGAGCGTAACGACGCCTTTTCTCTGCCCCGTGAGGGCCTTTCGGCGCAAATCACCGCCATCGTGCAGGAGGAGAAGGAATGGGAACTGGCCCGGATCGCCTTGAGCGGGTTGACGCTGGATGCCCTCGATGCAGAGAAGCGTTATCACCGTGTCTACCAGGCGTTCCTGGCAGGCCAGGCGGGTGTGCTTGCGTCCAGAATGGAGCGTGAGCTGCAGGACGGCGGCCATACGGTGTGCCCGGTGTGCAGCACCCCGTTCCACCGGGGGCAGGCCCATGCCTTTGCCCTCCCCGCGGAAACCGTCCCGGAGGAGGACGATGTGAAGAAGGCGGAGCAGGCCTTCAAGGCGGCGGAGAATCGTCGGCTTTCCCGGAAAGAGGAGCTGGAAAAGCAGGAGCTGCAGCTGGCGCAGCGGAAGGAAGCCGCGGTCCGGGAAATGGGCAGAATCCTGCCGGACGCCGCCCATTGGGACACGCTTACCGCCCCCGGCGCGCTGGACGATCTCGGCCGCCGGCTGGCCCAGGCGCTGGGTGAGGCGGAGGCGGCCTACTCCGCCGCTTCAGCGCAATGCGACGCCAGGAAACACCTTCAGCAGAAGCAGAAGGAAAAAAACGATTCGTTGCAGGCGCTGGAAAAAGAGCAGACTGGGGACCGGGAGCGGTTGGCGGCTTTATCCCAGGATGAGCGGGAGTTTGCCACCACCATCAGTGAGCTGAAAAAGCAGCTCCCCCTGCCGGAGGAAAAGGCGGCCAGGGAACGGCTGACCTGGCTTCGGGAGCGGTACAGCCTGCTCCGTGATACAATAGAGCAACACCAGCAGGCGCTGGATGCGGCCAATAAAGCGCTGCACGTCACGAAGGGACAGTTGACCACCCTGCAAGCCGCCCTTTCCGGCTGTCAGCAGTCTGTGGAAGCGGCAGAGCGCCTGCTGCGGCAGGCCCTGACGGAAAACGGCTTCGCCACCCTCGATGACGCCCTGGCGGCCCTTGCGCCCATGGGCGAGGAGGATGGTGAGTCGTGGCTCCACCGTGAGAAAGCCGCCATAGATGCGTACCGCCATGACCTGGCCGACACGAAACGGCGCATCGACGAGCTGACGCAGCAGACGGCGGACAAGACCGTGGTGGATCTGGCGGCGCTGGACCAGCAGCTGGCCCAGGCCAAGGCGCTGCAGGACCAGTCGGAGGCACAGTGCGGCGACCTGCGCAGCGCCCTGGAGAACCACGGAACCGTTCTGGATAAGGTGCGCAGCGCCAAAAAGAAGCTGGCCGGGACGGACAGCGCCTACCGCCGGCTGGCGCGTTTGGCGGCGGCAGCCGTGGGCGTCTCCGCCGAAGGCGGCAAGCTGAGCTTTGACCGCTATGTGATGGGCGCCTTCTTCCGGGAGGTGCTGCACATGGCAAATCGGCGGCTGGACACCATGACCGGTGGGCGGTTTGCGCTGATTCATACCGTGGACGCAGGCAGAAAAAACGCCTCCGCCGGCCTGGAGATCGAGGTGCTGGACCGGACGTCGGGCAGGCAGCGTCCCTCAGGCAGCATCTCCGGCGGTGAGGGCTTCATGGTCTCCCTGGCCCTGGCCCTGGGCCTGTCCGACGTGGTGCAGAGCCATGCAGGCGGCCAGAAGCTGGACACCCTGTTCATCGACGAGGGCTTCGGCACCCTGGACGACGGCAAGCTGGACAACGTGATTGCCGTGCTGAACCAGCTCACCCAGGGCAACCGCCTGGTGGGCCTCATCTCCCACGTGGACAAGCTGGAGGAGAGCATCCACCAGAAGCTCCGCGTGGTGGGCGGCGACCACGGCAGCACCCTGCGCGTGGAGTTCACCTGACGCCGCCTCCCGGGGGGCAGCCGTCTCGGCAGTGGAAAAGGGAAGTGGCCGTTTCACCGGTCACCTCCCTTTTTTCATCCATCATAATGGTATCATTTGAAAAAATGCAAGGCCCATCCGTTGCATCTTGCAAAACGGCGGCGTATAATAGCCCCCGGTTTGCAAACAAAGGAGGGACGCCTTATGGAAAAGACGGGTGTCAAAAAGGCCCGGGAGCTGCTGCTTGTGATGGTCATGGGCTTCGTTATGGCGCTGAACTATGTGATATTCATTTTCCCCAATGCCTTTGCCCCGGCGGGGCTTAACGGCATCGCCACCATGGTGCAGTACAAGCTGGGCTTCTCCGTGGGCTATATGAATCTGCTGATTAATGTTCCCCTGTGCCTGGTGGCCATGTTCGTGCTGAACCGGGACTACGCCGTAAAGACGCTGCTGTTCTCCCTGTGCTCCGCCGGCGGCATCCTGCTGTTGCAGCGGGGCGTCATCGACATCACCCCCTGGATTTACGCCGCCACCGATAACGGCGTCAGCACCGTGCTGGCCCCCATCGCCGCCGGCGTGGTCAACGGCTGCCTCTACGGCGTGGTCATCCGTCAGAACGCCAGCACCGGCGGCACCGACGTGGTGGCGGCCTTCGTCCACCACGTTCACCCGGAGCAGAGCCTGGTGTGGATCATCTTTGCCTTCAACTGCGCCGTGGCCGGCGTCTCCTTCTTCGTCTATGATTACCGCTATGAGCCGGTGATCCTCTGCGTGATCTACTGCTTCATCAGCACCCGCATCAGCGACCAGATCGTCCGGGGCGGCAAGGAGCAGCTGAAATTTGAGATCATCACCCACGATGCCACCGCCATGGCCGCCGACATCATCCACGACCTCCACCACACCGCCACCGTCCTGCCCGCCCGCGGCATGTACAGCGGCGAGGCCACCGACCTGCTGACCTGCGTCATCAACAAGCACCAGATCATCGACATGCAGCGCATCATCGCCCGCTACCCCGGCTCCTTCGCCTACGTAGGCGACGTGGACGAGGTGTTCGGCAACTTTCGGGCCTGGAGCGAAATCGAGCGCCGCCAGCGCCAGGGCCTCTATAAATGATCAAAACAGCACCGTTTCCCGCAAAAACAGCGGAAAACGGTGCTGCTTTTTACCACACGTTCTGCCTTCCCCTCGGGGGGAAGGTGCCCCAGTGGGCACACTGGGGCGGATGAGGGGGCGACAAGCACCCCGCCCGGCTGCACGGCAAACGGCATCGTTCCCCACCGTAGGGGCCGACGACTCGGCGGCCCGTACCCCGGTAGCGAAAACCACTTGGCCGGTTGAATGGCACACGGCATCGTTCCCCACCGTAGGGGCGCTTCACGAAGCGCCCGCCACACGGCAATGCCATCCGCCAACCCCGGATAAATGCTAAAAGGCGGCGATACCCTCCGCAGGGCGTGACGACCCCGTCCCGCCGCACTACGCCCCAGAGCAGGGGAGACCCTCACGCCTCCGCCGTCTCCGCCGCCGCTTCCTCCGCAGGCTCCTCCCAGGGGACCATGGTGGCCACGCACCGGTTGATGTTCTTGCCCAGACCGTAGAACTTGGCCTCGTAGTCCGTCATCACGCCCACAGGGCCGTCCTTGTGGAGGTCGAAGGTCAGCTCCGACAGGGTGAAGCCAAACCGGGGAATCTCCTCGATGGACCAGGCAAACAGCTTGTCGTTGTCGGTCTTGAAATGGATCTGCCCGCCCATGGGCAGCACCTTGCGGTACTGCTTCAGGAAATTGCCGTGGGTGAGGCGGCGCTTTTTCTGGTTGCTCTTGGGCCAGGGATCGCAGAAATTGATGTAGATCCGGCTGATTTCCCCGCTTTCAAACATCTCCGGCAGCAGCGCCGCGTCGCCGTCGATGAAGAACACGTTTTTCAGCCCCATCTCCGTCACCCGCTCCATGGCCACCACCATGGCGTCGGGCACCTTTTCCACGGCGATAAGCAGCACGTCCGGCTCCGCCTGGGCGGTCTCGGCGGTAAAGCGTCCCTTGCCGCAGCCCAGCTCCAGCCGGATCTCCCGGGCCTGGGGCATCAGCTCACGCCAGTGGCCCCGCATCTGGTAGGGGTTTTGCACCCAGCAGTCCCGGCAGGCTTCCATCCGGGGCTGTAAATTCTTCTTTTTCCGCATTCGCATGACATCATTCCTCCTGCATTTCCATGACAGAATACCATAAAAATCGGCCCTTGTGAAGCCTGTCCCGGAAAAAACAGAGAAGAAACGAGCTTTGATTTGTGAATTCTGATGAAAAGCCGAAAAGGGGCCCGGTGGGGCTTGATAAAAAAATGGCAATGTACTATAATAGTGAACACATGAGGCGTATTGCGCCCTTTTTCATTTGGTAAGGGCTTCCTCGCCTTGGATTGAGGAGGAGCGAACATGACAAATGTTCTCTTGGAAAAGAAAGGCAACGTCGCCGTTGCCACCATCAATCGCCCCCAGGCGCTGAACGCGCTGAACAGCGCCGTGCTCACCGACCTGGACGAGCTGGTTGACGCGGTCAGCGCCGACAGCGATATCCGCGCCCTGGTCATCACCGGCAGCGGTGCCAAGGCCTTCGTGGCAGGCGCCGATATCGGGGAGATGAGCACCCTGACGCCTGAAGAGGGCGAGGCCTTCGGCAAGCACGGCAACGACGTGTTCCGCCGCATCGAGACCCTGCCCATCCCCACCATCGCCGCGGTCAACGGCTTTGCCCTGGGCGGCGGCTGCGAGCTGAGCATGGCCTGCGATATCCGTATCTGCGCCGACACCGCTGTGTTCGGCCAGCCCGAGGTGGGCCTGGGCATCACCCCCGGCTTCGGCGGCACCCAGCGTCTGGCCCGCCTGGTGAGCCCCGGCATGGCCAAGCAGCTCATCTACACCGCCCGCAACATCAAGGCCGACGAGGCCTACCGCATCGGCCTGGTGAACGCCGTCTATCCCGTCGAGGAGCTGCTGCCCCAGGCGGAAAAGCTGGCCAATACCATCGCCGCCAACGCTCCCATCGCCGTCCGCGCCTGCAAGAAGGCCATCAACGAGGGCCTCCAGGTGGATATAGACGCCGCTGTGGTCATTGAGGAAAAGCTGTTCGGCAGCTGCTTCAAGACCGCCGACCAGATGGAGGGCATGGGCGCCTTCCTGGAAAAGCGGAAGCACCAGCCCTACCAGAACAAATGAGTTAATTAACAGACGGCCTTAAACGGCGTCTGATGATTAAAATAATGTGTCAAAATTAACATTTTAGGAGGAAACGTCATGAAAGTCGCTGTTTTCGGCGCAGGAACTATGGGGAGCGGTATTGCCCAGGTATTTGCCCAGAAAGGCCACACTGCCCTGATGTACGCTTCCAGCGTGGCAAGCGCGCAGCGTCACAAGGACAAGCTGGCTGCCTCTCTGAACAAGAAGGTGGCCCGTGGCAAGATGGACCAGGCCGCCGCCGATGACATCATGTCCCGCATCCTGGTGGAGGAGTTCGAGGCCGCCGCCGATGCCGATCTGGTCATCGAGTGCGTGGCGGAGGATATGGCCGTCAAAAAGGAGCTGCTGGGCAAGCTGGACGAGATGTGCAAGGAGAGCACCGTCTTCGCGTCCAACACCTCTTCTCTGTCCATCACCGAGATGGCCCAGGGCCTGAAGCACCCCCTGGTGGGTATGCACTTCTTCAACCCCGTCCCCGCCATGAAGCTGGTGGAGGTCATCGCCGGCGGCAACACCCCCGCCGAGCTGGTGGAGTGGACCAAGAAGCTGTCTGAGGACATCGGCAAGACCCCCGTTGTGGTCAACGAGGCCCCCGGCTTTGTGGTCAATAAGATCCTCATCCCCTACTGCAACGAGGGCGTCTGCGTCCTGCAGGAGGGCGTGGCCTCCGCCGAGGATATTGACATCGCCATGCAGCTGGGCTGCAACCATCCCATGGGCCCCCTGCACCTGGGCGACCTCATCGGCTGGGACATCGTGCTGAACATCATGGACGTGCTGTACAATGAGACCCACGACAGCAAGTACCGCGCCAACGTGCTGATCCGCAAGATGGTGCGCGCCGGCAAGCTGGGCATCAAGTCCGGCGAGGGCTTCTTCAGCTACAATAAGTAAATCACTATTTAGAAAAGGAGAAAATAGTATGGATTTCCATCTGACTAAGGAGCAGCTGCTCGTTCAGAAGATGTACCGCGACTTTGCGGAGAACGAAGTGAAGCCCCTGGCCGCCGAGATCGACGAGGAGGAGCGCTTCCCCATGGAGACCGTGGAGAAGATGGCCAAGCTGGGCATGATGGGCATTTACTTCCCCAAGGAGTACGGCGGCGCCGGCGGCGACGTCCTCAGCTACGCCATGTGCGTGGAGGAGCTGGCCAAGGTCTGCGGCACCACCGCCGTGGTAGTCTCCGCCCATACCTCCCTGTGCGCCGCCCCCATCTTCGAGAACGGCACCGAGGAGCAGAAGAAGAAATACCTGCCCGAGCTGTGCTCCGGCCGGAAGATCGGCGCCTTCGGCCTCACCGAGCCCGGCGCCGGCACCGACGCCCAGGGCCAGCAGACCACCGCCGTGCTGGACGAGTCCGGTGAGAACTATATCCTCAACGGCTCCAAGTGCTTCATCACCAACGGCAACGTGGCCTCCATCTTCGTGGTCATCGCCGTCACCGGCAAGACCACCGACAAGCGCGGCCGCTCCCTGAAGGAGATTTCCGCCTTCATCGTGGAGGCCGGCGACCCCGGCTTCTCCCAGGGCAAGCACGAGAAGAAGATGGGTATCCGCGGCAGTTCCACCTGCGACCTGATTTTCGAGGATTGCATCATCCCCAAGGACCGCATGCTGGGCAAGAAGGGCGACGGCTTCAAGATCGCCATGAAGACCCTGGACGGCGGCCGTATCGGCATCGCCTCCCAGGCTCTGGGCCTGGGCGAGGGCGCCGTGGCCGAGGCTGTCAAGTACACCCAGGAGCGCGTCCAGTTCGGCAAGCGCATCTCCCAGTTCCAGAACACCCAGTTCCAGCTGGCCGATATGCACACCCGCATGGAGGCTGCCAAGTATCTGGTGTACTCCGCTGCCATGAAGAAGCAGAACCACGAGCCCTACTCCATGGACGCCGCCATGGCCAAGCTGTTTGCCGCCGAGGCCGCTTCCGATGTGACCCGCCGCGCCGTGCAGCTCTTCGGCGGCTACGGCTACACCCGTGAGTATCCCGTGGAGCGCATGATGCGCGACGCCAAGATCACCGAGATCTACGAGGGCACCTCCGAGGTGCAGCGTATGGTCATCTCCAGCCACCTGGGCGTGAAGTAATAAGGAGGGTAAAGGAAAATGAAGATTTTAGTTACCGTTAAGCAGGTCCCCGATACCTCCGGTAAGGTGGCCGTGAATCCCGATGGCACCCTGGACCGTGCGTCCATGCAGACCATCATCAACCCCGATGACCTGAACGCCGTTGAGGCCGCCCTGAAGCTGAAGGACGAGCTGGGCTGCAAGGTGGTGGCCTTCACCATGGGTCCCCCTCCCGCCGAGGGCATGCTGCGTGAGCTGATGGCCATGGGCGTGGACGAGGGCGTGCTGATCACCGCCCGTGAGTTCGGCGGCTCCGATACCTACGCCACCTCCCAGATCATCGCCGCCGGTATCGACACCTACGGCATTGATGACGACGACATCATCCTGGCCGGCCGCCAGGCCATCGACGGTGATACCGCCCAGGTGGGTCCCCAGATCGCCGAGAAGCTGCATCTGCCCCAGGTGGCCTACGCCGGTGAGATCACCAAGAACGGCAACGAGCTGACCGTCAAGCGCATCCTGGAGGACGGCTACATGACCATCAAGGTCAAGACCCCCTGCATGATCACCTGCATCAAGGAGCTGAACGAGCCCCGCTACCTGTCCGTGGGCGGCGCCTTCGAGGCCTATTCCAAGCCCCTGGTCACCATGACCTATGAGACGCTGAAGGATCATCCCCTCATCGACAAGAGCACTATCGGCCTGGCCGGTTCTCCCACCAATATCCTCACCTCCTTTACGCCTCCCCAGAAGGGCGCCGGCATGATGCTCGAGGGCGCCGGCAAGGAGACCACTGACAAGCTGGCCGGCATCCTTGCCGCCAAGCACATCATCTGATCGAAAGGAGAAACGAAAATGGCTTTTAATAGTGCGGATACCGCTGCCTTCAAGAACGTTTGGGTTTTCTGCGAGCAGCGTCAGGGCGTCATGATGCCCACTACCTTTGAACTGATCTCCGAGGGTCGCAAGCTGGCCAATGAGCTGGGCGTGGAGCTGTGCGGCATTCTCCTGGGCGACAACGTGGATGGCATCGCCGCCGAGCTGGGCCGGTACGGCGCCGACAAGGTTTATGTCTACAACAGCCCCCTGCTGAAGGACTACACCACCGACGGCTACACCAAGGTCATCGTGGACGCCGTGGAGGACATCAAGCCCGAGATTCTGCTCTTCGGTGCCTCCAACATCGGCCGTGACCTGGCCCCCCGCTGCGCCGCCCGCCTGCACACCGGCCTGTGCGCCGACTGCACCCACCTGGACATCGACATGCCCAACTATAAGGGCTTCCTCCGCGAGGCTTCCACCCTGCCCGAGGAGCGCATCGAGAAGCTGGGCACCGTCATGATCAACCGCGAGCCCCACAGCGTGGAGCGCGATCTGAAGATGACCCGCCCCGCCTTCGGCGGCCATCTGATGGCCTCCATCATCTGCCCCCGCTTCCGTCCTGCCATGGCCACTGTCCGCCCCGGCGTGATGAAGAAGCGCGAGTGCCCCAAGAACGTGGAGATTCTCCACCCCGCTTTCGAGCTGAACGCCTCCGATATCAAGACCCAGGTCACCGAGACCGTCAAGGCCGCCAAGAAGCTGGTGGACCTGATCGGCGCTGACTTCATCGTCTCCGTGGGCCGCGGCATCAGCAAGGACGTGGAGAAGGGCATCG
>JAFPXK010000011.1 GCA_017412585.1 Oscillospiraceae bacterium | reverse complement strand
TGGTCAGCAGCGTCACCACCTGGTACTGGATGGTCTGCACGCCGCGGCGGATCTCCTCCCGCAGCCGCTTTTCGGCCACGGCGTTGATCTTGTCCGCCTCCACGGATACGCCGATGGCGTCAAACTCCTCCCGCACGGTGGCGCGCAGCTTCTGGCGGCTCACGTCCACGAAGGGGGCCAGATGGGTGAGGCTGATGGACTGTCCGCCGTACTGATTGCTGGCCACCTGTGCCACGATCTGGGTGGCGATGTTGCAGGCAGTGGCGAAGGAGTGGGGCTTTTCGATCAGCGTCCCGGTGATGACGGTGCCGTTTTGCAGCATGTCCTCCAGGTTCACCAGGTCGCAGTTGTGCATGTGCTGGGCAAAATAGTCGGCGTCGTGGAAGTGGATCAGGCCCTCCCGGTGTGCCTCCACGATGTCCGCTGGCAGCAGGATGCGCTCGGTGATATCGCGGCTGACCTCGCCGGCCATGTAGTCCCGCTGGGTGGAGTTCACCACCGGGTTCTTGTTGGAGTTCTCCTGCTTGGCCTCCTCGTTGTTGCACTCGATGAGGCTGAGGATCTTATCGTCCGTGGTGTTGGACTTGCGCACCAGGGAGCGGGTGTAGCGGTAGGTGATGTAATGCTTGGCCACCTCGAAGGCGCCGTGGGCCATGATGTGATGCTCCACCATGTCCTGAATCTCCTCCACCGTGGCGGCCCGGTTCATTTTCTCGCACTGCAGCGCCACGTTCTCGGCGATGCGCTGGATCTGCACCGGCGTCAGCCGGTCGGCCTCCTCCACGGTGTCGTTGGCCCGGGTGACGGCCATAATGATCTTGGTGATATCAAAGGTGACCTCTGCGCCGTTGCGCTTGATGATCTTCATAGGTGTATCCTCCTTATGCTCTCTCTATGTCCTGCGCCGCGGCGGCGCGCCTTTACCGTACCCTATCATACTACCCCATATATTGGGCCCACGCAAGGGTAAAAACCCCAAATATAGCGTAGAATGGCAGAGAAAAATGAGACTGAAAATTGTGTAACCTGCCCAAAACGCCACAAGATGTAGTGGAGCGCCGGGCGGATAGCCCCACAATATGCGGCTTTAGCGGGTTTTCTATGCTCACTATACAGCAATGGGCCCGGTGCGGCAGTTGCAAATGCAACAAAGCCCGGCAACCGATGGCAGAAACCAACAGTTGCGAAAGGGGAGGGGTGTGTGGTAGAATATCCTCAATAATGGGAAAGGAGGCTCTGCCGTGAAGCGCAACCGGGACGTGCTCTCGTTTATCCACGGAATACTCAATCTGGTCTGGCCCATCTTCGCCTACGACCTGGCCCAGCTGGCGTCGCTGACCATCTGGGGCTATGGCTGGACCTCTTTTCTGCCCATGACCGTCATGCTGGTGCTGCCCATCGTGTCAGACGTGATCGCCATTGCCGTCGCCGCCGTGCGGTATTACCGCCGCCAGAGCCTGATGGCCATGCTGGGCATTATTTTCGACATGGCGGCCCTGGCCATCTACTGGTTTTTGCGGGTGCAGATGCAGTTCAGCCTGGGCTGGCTGTCCGCCTGAGACAGGAGAGAGATATGAAGCAGGAATTTATCACCGTAGGCACCGTGGTGAACGCCCACGGCATCCGCGGCGAGGTAAAAGTAAACCCCGCCGGGTTTGACCCGGCGTTCGTCGCCGCCTTTTCCACACTGTATTTTAATGGAGAGCCCGTAAAGGTCCGCTCCGCCAGAGTCCACAAGTCCACCGTGCTGCTGACGCTGCCGGGGGTGGAGGATATGGACGCCGCCCTGGCCCTGAAGGGCAAAACGGTGTCCATCCGCCGTGACGATGCCCGTCTGCCCCAGGGGGAATACTTCGACGATGAGCTTCTGGGCTGCGACGTGGTGGACGACGCCACCGGCGAGGCCCTGGGCAAGGTGACCCGGGTGCTCCACTATCCCGCCCACAAGGTCTACGAGGTCCGGGGCCGGCGGGAGTACCTGATCCCCGCGGTAAATGGCGTGTTCATCGCCTCTGTGGACGTGGAGGGCTGCGTCATCCGCATACATAATATGAAAGGACTGGCCACGGATGAAAATTGACATCATGACCCTGTTCCCCGACGCCGTCCGGGCCATGATGGATCAGTCCATCATCGGCCGGGCCCAGAAGGCGGGGCACGTGACCATCGCCACCCACCAGATCCGGGAGTACACCACCAACAAGCAGATGCAGGTGGACGATTACCCCTACGGCGGCGGCCGGGGGGCGGTGATGCAGTGCGACCCTCTGTACCGCTGCTGGCAGCATATCTGCGACCAGGCGGGGGAGCGGGTGCACACCATCTATATGTCCCCCTGCGGCCGGGTGTTTACCCAGTCCGTGGCCCGGGAACTGGTGGCCCGGTATGACCATATCATCCTGGTCTGCGGACACTACGAGGGCGTAGACCAGCGGTTTCTGGACGAGTGCGTAGACGAGGAGCTGTCCATCGGCGACTTCGTGGTCACCGGCGGCGAGATCCCTGCCATGGCGGTGGCGGACTGCCTGTGCCGCATGGTCCCCGGCGTGCTGCCGGAGGAGAGCTGCTACACCGAGGAGAGCCATTGGAATGGCCTCCTGGAATACCCCCAGTATTCCCGGCCCGAGGAGTGGCACGGTCGGAAGGTGCCGGAGGTGCTGCTGGGCGGCAACCACGGCGCCGTGGACGATTGGCGCACCAAGGAGAGCTATAAGCGCACCATCCTCCGCCGCCCGGATATGTGGGAAAAGTTTGATAAAAGCGTCATCCATAGCCGTCATGAAAAGAAGGTTTTCCAGCAGGCCATGGACGAGCTTGCCGCCATGGTGCCGGCTGCCCCAAAAGACGAATAAAAAGCGAAGCCCTGCGCCCCCCGGAAGAGGAAGCGCAGGGCTTTGCCCCCGCCCCAAAACCCGTCCCCGCACCCGTGGGGAGAAACACACCCGCCTCTTTCCGAGGAAACGCGCATAAAAGCAAGCCGTCGCCGCCCTTCGCAAATTTTCTCAAAAATTTTGTCAATTTGGTATTGACAAACCGGGGAAGTCGCAGTATACTAAAGAAGTCGTCAGCAAGAGCGGCGCACGACAAAAGAATATGGGGGTATAGCTCAGCTGGGAGAGCGCTTGAATGGCATTCAAGAGGTCAGCGGTTCGATCCCGCTTATCTCCACCATAAAAAGTACCGAAATCCTTTGGATTTCGGTACTTTTTGCAACTTTTTGAGGTAATTTGAGA
>JAFPXK010000010.1 GCA_017412585.1 Oscillospiraceae bacterium | reverse complement strand
GTAGTCCATGGGCACCAGAGCAGCGCTGGAGGCGAACTGCAGGTTCATGGTACCGGTCATGGAGCGGGCGGAGGTGGCGGAAACCATGGAGTTGTCCACGATGTCGCCATCCAGATACACGGTAGCCGTTACCTTAGCGGCCGTGTTCTGCTCCAGCTGCATAATGGCATTGGCATTTTCGCCCGTCAGAGCATCACCAACGGTGAGCTTGCCGGCGGTATCGCCGGTGGCAGCGGCAATAGAGTACGCTACCGGCAGCAGGCGAATCTTGGCATCAGAGATAGAGGCATTCTCGCCGGCAGCGGCAACAGCGGCATTCACATCCAGAACGGCTACCATCTTGATGTTGCTGCTTCCGTCAGTGAACACTACGCGAATCGCGCCCAACAGGTTACGGAACTGAGTCTCATTGAGGTCAGAGCCCTTGGTGAACTGCATGTAGGAACCGCCGCCCTGGGTGGAGACATTGTCGCCATCAGAGTAGATGCGCTGAGCCTCCTCCACCTGCAGCAGCAGATTGCTGCCGGCAGCGTTGGTACGAACGGCGAAGTCCACAGCGTAGCCATACATGTCGGTAATGACAGTGTCACCGGGGTTGACAGTGGTACTAGCAGCGGCGGAGAGGCCGGCAATGGCACTGCCCACGGTGGCCATGGCGGAAGCGCCGGACGCAGCGGTAGCCATGCTGGCCTTAACATTGGTCAGGGCAATGGCGCCATAAGACAGGGTCTCAATGGTGATGTTGGCAGAGAAGTTACCGGTCATGTCGGCCACACGGGCAAAGGCAGAAGCGCCGGCGCTGGGCAGGACCACGTTCAGGCCGCCGGCGCTCATCACCGCGCTGACCAGCTCATTGACCTTGCTCTCATCGCGGGTCTGGGCGGTGGTGAAGCCGTTGATGGTCATGGTGTTGGTATCGATCAGAGTGTCCAGCACAGTCTTCAGGTTGTCGTCGTTAGCCTCCGCAACCGTGGGGATAGCGTTCAGCTTCTCAACGGCGGCCACAATACTGGCTGAATAACCGTCAGTGCTGGTCAGGGCATAATCTTCGTAATCCTTGCTGGCTTCGGAGCTCTTGCTGAGGGCCTCTGCCATCATGGCATACCGAATGGCATTACCCAGCAAATTCTTCGCATTACTTACACTTACACCCACAGAGTTGACAGCAGTGATATCGCCGGCATTGGGAGTATAGGGTGCTTCCTCAGTAGCATTAGCATAGCTCATGGCCAGGGAGGCCAGCTTGGAGCCGTTGCTGGTCAGGGCATTGCTGATGCCAACCTTGGCATTGTTGGTATTGAGCGCCACCTGGGCCACTGCATTGCGCAGGGCCAGCTGCTCCGCGGTCATGGCAGCAGCCACGCCGATACCGCGAACACCAACGCCGCTATCCACGAAGGAAGCCTTTTCGGTGCTATAGGTACCGGAGACGGTGTTGGCAGCCAGCTCGGAGACGCGGCCGTCATTACCATACTTGGCGGTCAGCAGGATGTTGGTAGCATCCAGTGTCTGGGTATCAGCATTGGCATTCAGCCGGGCGGGATTCAGCACGAAGCTGCCAGTACCATAACTGGAGTCGCTGAGGTCCACCAGGTTACCCCAGGTAACGTTGGCCTCTTTAACCGTCCTTCCGGTGGCATCGGCGCTGTCACCCACGGCGGAGGTAATGCTTGTCAAGTCTCCAGCCGTATCGCTGTTCAGCAGCGCGATTTCCAGGTTGCCGTTGGCGCCGACGCTGGTGCTGATGCCGGTGATCTCGGGAGCCGTAGACAGGGTGAACCATGCGTAGGTGGAGGACACCACCATGATGGAGGCCACCAGCAGCATGGCCACAGCGCCCATCAGTTTCTTCCTGACGCCACCGTAGCTGTTCGCTTGGGATTTGGTCATAGTTTTTTCTCCTTTCCAGAATATAGGAATTTTTACCTGCGTGTTTTATCTCCCGCCGGAGACGGCTTCCCCTGCTGCGCCGCCGCGCTGCGAACGGCTCATGAAGGGTCGTTGCCCGTGGCGCTTCCATAGAGAACGGGCCTGCCCGCACCGGCTGCGGCGCTGGCGCAGCCCGTATGGAACGGGCACGCCCATTCCCTACGACAACGCCATCATCCCGCCGCCCGCCTTAGACGCGGACCACGCTTGAGGGTCTGCCTGCGTTTCGGACATCGGAGCACCGGTGTCCGCTCCCGCCGGAGCTATGTAAACGGCAGGGATGGCTGCCGAAACATACGAAAGGATTTACTATATAAGGGTTGCGCCGTCAGTCCTGCCACCACAGGAGGCCGCCCAGGAACCTCTCCAGCCAGGGGCGCTCGTCCTCGCCCTCTTCATTGACGAGGCGGAGGTCCATTTCAATGCCCAGGTGACCGCCCACCAGCGCATCGGTACATTCTGGGTCGTCCCCCTCCAGCCACATGACCACAGTATACTTGTGTATCGCACCGGGTGACACGCCATTCTGCCTGCCGGAGGCTACGACTACATCGTCCACAAATTCCAAAGGCACCGCCCGATAGTAGGAAACATCGCCCACAGCGCGTACCAGCTCATACTGGCTTGCATCTGCCAGTACATCCAGAAACTGCGGGTTGGGATAGCCGTGGCGTGTATCGTCTCTATCGGGAATCGTCTCCACACTGCCATCGGCAGAGGGTTGGGCAAAAAACTGCATTTCGCCGTCCTCAAACACCATAATCCATGCCGCGGAGCCAACGCTCTTACTCTCGGAGTTCAGTTCTATGCTCCATGTGTAGTCCACCGTGTACTCGCCCTCATTGCGGGCGTAAAAGGTGTAGGCGAAATAGTCCTCATTGTGGGAGCCGTCGACTTTGTCAACATTGGAAGGGATGTTGCTGATGGAGATACAGGGTACGCTCTCCGCCGGGTCGCTGAAGAGATGGGTGGAGGGATTTCTGAAGTCCTCCGTCTCGCTGAGGACGAAGCCCGCATTGAACATCTCCTCGGACATGTTGATGGTGAAATGTCCGCGCATCTGCATGGCCCACGACATGATGACCATGATGAACAGCAGGGCAAGCAGGGCACCCAGCAGAGCCCACAGGCCACGGCCGCGGAACAGCCAGCCCAGGAAAGCAAAAGGATTGTGCTTGTCGAAGTAGAGCCCCAGGCTGGAGGCCATCAGCTCAAACTCCTTTTTGGTATAAATCTTCTGCCGCTTCATCTCCTTGCGGAGTGCCTTGCGGCCGGCTTTAATCTCCTTGACCTCCTGCTTTGTCAGAGGTTGATTGGCCCGGGTGTGCTTGAAGGGGCCGCGCTCCACAGCGTCATCTCTGCCCTTTTTCTTATCAGCAGCGGGCTTCGAATCGTCAGTACGCCGAGGGGCAGACTTCTTTTTCTCGCCGGAGGGTTCGGGTGCTTTTCCCTCCTGCGCCAACTCCTTTTTCACTTCATCGGGGATGTAATCATAGGGTGTGGCCATTGGGAAAACTCACCTCGCAGGGGAAACTGAATATACGGTATTTACTCCGGTGTGCGCTCGCGCAGCAGGCAGTCGCGGATCATCTCATCCTCCGTGACGGCACCGCCCAAAACGGGGCCGGAGGCGGCGTAGACACCGCAATCCCGCAGCCAGGCGCGGGCAGTGTCACTGTCCACTCCGCCGCCCAGCAGCGTGATGCCCTTCAGCCGAAGAATATCCATCTGTTCCGCCGTCTCACGGCGAAGGTACAGCTCCCGGCGGAAACGGACATGGGTAAAGCCCACTTCCTCCACCTGTTCGAGGGGCATTTCCGCAGGGTCGTATTCATCAAGTACCAGAGTGATACCGTTGCGGATATAGCGGTTGAGCAGCTCCCGAACTGTTTTGCTGCCCTTGGCTGCCACCTCCGCCGGGACGGAAAGCCACAGGAGGGATCGATCCACCGGCTGGTCGCCGAACAATTCCTCAAACCGCTTAAGCTGGCTGCCGATGCGGTAAAACTGGGGCAGCATGGGCAACAGAACGCCCCGGCAGTCCAGGCGGCAGTTGGTCATGCGCAGCAGCGCGTCCGCCGCCTCGTACAGAAGGTAGAAGCTGACGTCAGCCGTCAGGCCGGTGCGGCTCAGCATGTCCGCAAGTGCCGACAGCGGCTCCGTATCGCCGGGCTGTCCGGCGATCCCCCCCACCCAGGGCTCCGCCTCATACAGGCGAGGCGCCAATGTGTCGCAATCCACCATGGGGCGGAACTTCAGCCCCATGGGGCGATTGGGCTTTTTCTCTACCAGAGGGATGGTTTTGGGGACGGTAAGGGAATAGTGAATATATTTATTGTACACGCCGCGGCATTTGCTGCGGCAGTTCCGCAGAATACGGATCAGCGCAGGGTTCCAGTCGGTACCCTCGCCGGCAATAATCTCGTCCATCGCCTCCGCGAAGGGATCCTCCGACTTGGTCTGGGCAGCAAGATGATCCAACTGGTGGGCGAGGCCTACGATCTGGGCGATGGGGCTGATGTCGCTGCCGCGGCGGCCATCGGGATAGCCGCTGCCGTTCCACCGCTCCATGTGCTGCTGGCAGCTCTCGCGCTGCATCAGCCAGGGGATGTTCTCTGTGGCAGCTTCCTCTATCTCCCCGGTACGCTTCTCACGGCGCGAGGCGCCTGCCTCCTGCAGCGCGGCAATCAACTGCCGGCCATCGGTGGTGTACTTGCGGTACACCGCCTGTTCCTCCGGGGTAAAGTCACTACGCCACAGCTGATACTCCGGGGGCACCAACGCCTTGCCCAGTTGATGGTACATGCCGCACTTGTAGGCCAGGTCGGCATAGCGGCCCTGCATTTCATCCAGGCCGATCTGCCTGTCATTGGCAAAGCCGTCGGCGCAAGCCTGCACGAACAGTACCTGCGTATAGGCGGCCACTCGCACCGACTGCTGGCGTACCGCCGGGGCCAGGCCGCGGAACGCATCGTCCCAGCTCTCGTAATAGCTCTTTTTCCAGTTCAAATCTGCCACTGCTGTCGCTCCTCTATCCAATCCCGCCCGGCTTGTCCCAGGTGCGGGCAGAATCACTCGTCATCAAAAATGTCGTAATCCACCAGGGGCGTGGAATCGTTCTCTTTCAAAGCCTTTTTCTTCAGAAGGTTGGTCAGCCCGACGATGCACACTATGTTCAACACCAGGCTGATGCCAAACAGCACCGGCCACAAGTCGTGGCTTTTTATGTTGCACTGCTCCGCGCCGCCGGATTCCAGCAGGCGGGCAGTCAGTACCGAAAGCTGTTCTGTCGCGGCATCTACCGCCTTCTGGTCGCCGCTGCGCAGCGCTGCCTGGGCAGTGTTCAGCACGTCGTGCATCGTCAGCCATCGGCTGTTCTCCAAGTTGTTATCCCCCAAGGAGTAGGCCAGCGCCAGCGCATCGCCGAGCTGCTGGTAATCCACCGTGGAGAGATTCTCCGTGAGCTCCGTCAAGGCGGACAGAGCAGCGTCCACACCCTGGGTATCACCTGTTTCGATGGCATGCCGGGCGGCAGCAACTACTTCCGCCAGATGCTCCTGCTGGATCGGAAGAAGTGACCCATACAGCGACTCCGCCTCGTCGATCTTCACGTTTAGGGCCGCGGCGGCCTCCTGGGCGGGGTCTCCCACTACAGAGGTGACCTTCACTTCGCTGCTGCCATCTACAGACGGGGTAACCTCTACCACGCGTACTATATTGCGCCGCTCGATCAACGCACCGTCAACAGCATATTTCTCGTAGCGGAATGCCACAGTAAACTGGCTGCCCGCTGCTGTGTCTGTCGCAACCGGGATCTTGACAGAAACCGTCTTTTCGCCCGCCTGTGTCAGTCGGAAAGAACCATCGCCGGAGATGCCTCCCGGCTCACTGCTGCTGAAGGATCCAGCTTTTGCGCCGGTAACAGTCACATCACCGCTGATTTCCCCGTCTCCTTCCAGAAGCGTAATCTCTATATTCTTTCCCGCAGGCACAGCATAGTCAGCGGCCCACACGGTATTGGCCAGCCCCAGGCACAGCAGCAGGGCAAACGCTGCACCAAAGGCCTTCGATATCACTCGCATGTATTTCTGCCTTTCTATATTATAAGGTAAATGCGTCCTTGCAGGACGGAAGAAAAACCGCATTTGGTAAATGGGCGCACTCCTCCCTATAATTAGCCTATAATACAGTCTTTATTATAGCGTAATCCCGGCAATAGTCAAGCACGGATTCTGCAGTGGAAAAATATGCCGCTGTGTATTATTACCCCTGCGCATGTACGTAGTCCATCGTTTCCCTTTCCTTCTCGATAATTGCCGGAAAATGCCATTTTTAACGTTTATGGGCTGTTTACCGTGCATTTCGGTATCCATTGCAACATCATTTCTGTGCTTCTGCCCGGTGGTTTCTTACATTTTTTTCGGCGAAATGCACAAGATACAGGCAGCATAGTGCAGCAGGTTAACGATGGGACAGCATATCGTCAGCGCAATACCGGGTTATCATTGCGTTATCTCATCAGATTGTGTATAATCATGGTGCCAAAGTCATGCGGCATAGAAATAAACGTTAATTGTGAGTGTACTATGGATTATATCGTACTGGATTTGGAGTGGAACCAGCCCATGCGGCGGGAGCAGCGGATCTGCGACCCCTTCCCCTTCGACTCGGAGGTCATCGAGTTCGGCGCCATCCGGCTGGATGAGCAGTTCCGGCCCCAGGGGGAGTATCGCAGCTACGTGCGGCCGGTGTTCTACCCCAAAATGAATATGCAGGTGGCGGGGTTGACCCGCATCCGGGCCCGGGATCTGGCAGCAGCAACCGCGTTCCCGGAGGCGTACCGGGCCTTCCGGGAATGGTGCGGCGACGACTGCTGCTTCTGCACCTGGGGGCCCGACGACATCCCGGTGCTGATGGACAACCTGCTGATCCACGGCCTGGACACCGACGACATGCCCACCTGCTTTGATTTGCAGCACATCTTCGCCGTGGAGATCATGCGGCAGGAGCGGCAGTTCTCCCTGGAGTACGCCGTGGAGCTGCTGGGGCTGGAAAAGGACCGCTCCCACGACGCACTGAACGACGTGCGCAACACGGTGCGGGTTTGCTCCCGGATGGATCTGGACGAGTACATAGGCGACTACGCCCTGCGCTACGTGGGCTACGGCGCCGACAAGCGCAGCGGCCTGTCCCTGGGGGTCCGTTTCCCCAGCCTGGAGGAGGCCATGGCGGACGAGGCCATGACCGCCCTCACCTGCCCCTACTGCGGGCAGGCCCTGCGCCTTACAAACTGGGTGCGCCACAGCAACAGCGCCATGCTCTCCTGCGCCGAATGCGACGAAGGGGACGCCTTCCTGGGCCGCTTCACCTGCCGCACGTTGCGGGACCGCTCCGTAAGGGTGAGCCGCACGGTGCTGGAGCTGAACGAGGAGCTGTGGGACGTGTACCAGACGGATCTGGAAAAGGCCGCGGAGGCGGAAAATACATAAATTGCTCCCTTTGGAAAGATGGAAAAATGCCTGTTCCAAAGGGAGTTTTTTACATCTCCAAAAGATTGTGATTTTTTTCGCAAATGGGGATTTACAATTTGTGGAACACTGTGGTATAGTGAAACCACGATAAACGGCCCCATCGGGGCGGAATCTTTTGATGAAAAGGAGAACGATTATGGCAAACGTTGTTGTGATTACCGGCGGCGGCTCCGGCATGGGGCTGGAGGCGGCCAAGTGCATGCCCAAGGAGAAGATCATCGTGCTGTCCGGCCGGACGGTGGCCAAGCTGGAAAGCGCCGTGGCCGCCCTGACGGACCTGGGCTTTACCGCCTATGCCCACGCCTGCGACACCTCCAACCGGGAGAGCGTGCGGGAGCTGGCGGTGTACGCCGCGTCTCTGGGTACGGTGAAGAACGTCATCAACGCCGCGGGCCTCAGCCCCAACATGGCGAACGGCGAGAAGATCCTGCGGGTCAACGCCCTGGGCACGGTGTACGTCAATGAGGAGTTTGCCAAGGTGATGGGCCCGGGCAGCGTCATCTGCGACATCAGTTCCAACTCCGCCTATTCCCTGCCCGGCTTCCTCACGGGTCTGGCCAAGAAGAGCTATCCCCTGGCGGAGAGCGACGAGGCGGCCTACCTGAAAAAGCAGCTTAAGCTGGCCAACATGGCCAAGACCGACTACCAGAAGTCCGGCTTCGCCTACGCCCTCAGCAAGAATTTCGTGTGCTGGTACGCCCGGAAGTGCGCCTTTGCCTATGGTAAGAAGGGCATCCGGGTGGTGTCCCTG
Organism: Oscillospiraceae bacterium; assembly: GCA_017412585.1. Taxonomy (GTDB): domain Bacteria; phylum Bacillota; class Clostridia; order Oscillospirales; family Oscillospiraceae; genus Vescimonas. The sequence continues at coordinate 290 of JAFPXK010000010.1, read as the reverse complement.
AGCCCCGGCCTCATCGCCACCGACATGGGCAAGCTGGAGGAGAAGGAGGGCGGCTTCCTGATTCCCTTCACCGCCGAGGAGCGGATGGGCCGTCCCGAGGAGCTGGGCTTCGCCATTGCCACCGTTGCCGACGAGCGCAACGGGTATCTGGCCGGCGTGGACGTGCTGTGCGACGGCGGCAGCACCAACGGCAAGGAGTTTAAGAAGGGGAAGTAAGCCCCCGCGCTGCTCCCCGACAAGCAAAGGATTGCCATTTACCTTTAACGACGAGGCGGCCCACCGGTGGGCCG
>JAFPXK010000002.1 GCA_017412585.1 Oscillospiraceae bacterium | reverse complement strand
GGAACACGGTGTGGTGCTCCCGGCAGATGGCGTCCTCCCGCTGTTTGGGGGTCAGGTCGGGCCAGCGGTCCTCCAGCTCCTGGGTGGATACGAAGTACACCTCCCGATCCAGCTTGGTGTGCAGGGAGGGGAAGGCGATTTGCAGGGCGTCGTTGGTCTCGCAGATGGCGGCCACGATGGCTCGCACCGTCTGGCGCAGGTAATACTCCGTCCGATCCTCCCGGCTGATGACCTTCTCCCAGTCCCACTGATCCACGTAGATGGAGTGGGTGTTGTCCACCTCCTCGTCCCGGCGGATGGCGTCCATGTCGGTGAACAGCCCCTTGCCCACGTTGAAGCCGTACCGCTTCAGGGCCAGGCGCTTCCACTTGGCCAGGGAATGGACCACCTGGCCGTTGACGCCCACATCGGGAATATCGAAGGAGACAGGGCGCTCCACGCCGTTCAGATTATCGTTCAAGCCGGAATTCTCGTCCACAAAGAGGGGAGCGGATACCCGGCGCAGATTCAGCGCCTGGCCCAGGTTGACCTGGAAATTGCTCTTGATGAACTCGATGGCGCGCTGCATCTCATAGGTGTTCAGCGGCGTCCTGTATCCTGCGGGAACGTAGACCTTGCTCATGCGTCAGCACCTCTTTTTTATAAAATATGGAAATCATTATAGCCTTCAGCGCCGGGGCTTGCAAGTGTAAAAATATCTAAATCAAATGGATATTTATGGCCTGTTTTTGGGGCAAATCCGCCGAAGGGAGTATAATTATCGAATCAGAAGATGTTCATACGGCGGCTGAGCACGCTGCCCAGGGCGATGGAGGCGTGCTTGGCAAAGGCGTTGTCGGACCGGGACACCAGGATGATGGGCACCTTGGCGCCCAGGATGATGCCGGCGTTGCGGGCGCCGCCGAACAGCGTGGCGGACTTGCCGATGCCGTTGCCCACCTGGTAGTCGGGCACGAAGAGGATGTCCGCCCGTCCGCCGCCGGGGGCGGTGTAGTGCTTGTGGCGGCAGGCGTCCTCACTGACGGCCAGATCCAGGGCGGCGGGGCCGAACACGGTCATGTTGTAGGGCTCCCATTTGTCGGTCATTTTGGACAGGAGATCGGCCTCCACGGTGTCCCGCACCTTGGGGTTGATCTGCTCCGCGCCGCAGATGCAGGCGGCGATGATGGAGGGATAGCCCAGGGCCTGGAGGCACATGGCGGCGTTCTCCAGAATGTGAACCTTGGTGTCCAGGTCGGGGAAGGTGTTGACGGCGCCGTCGGTCATCACCAGCATGCGGTCCACAGCGGGCATCTCGTAGAACATACAGTGGCTGATGCGGCGGTCGGTGCGGAGGTTGGCCTCCCGCTTCAGCACGGCCCGCAGCAGGTCGGCGGTGTTGACGATGCCCTTCATCAGCATATCGGCGCGACCCTGGGAGCAGACCTCCACCGCCTTGGCGGCGCAGTCCTTCTCGTCCCCGGCGGGGATGATCTCATAATCGGTATAATCCTCGCCCATGTCGTCCAGCAGGTTGCGGATGCCATCCTTGCGGCCCACCAGAATAGGGGTGACGATGTTCTCCCGCTTTGCTTTCACCACAGCCTCGATGACGGCAACGTCGTGGGCGGCGGCCACGGACACCACGCTGTTGGGCTCGTTTTTGGCGGCCTCGATCATGCCGTCGATGGAATTTATCATTGTGCAGCCCTCCTTTAACGGCTACTGTATTTTTCGCTATCCATTATATTATAGCCCAGTGGCAACGCCGCGTCAATGTGATTATGGCGGCGAAAGCCCGGGGCGGGGAGAAGCGGGACCTTGACGGCGGCGGTAAAATCCCATACAATAGGGCGGTAAAGGGAGGTGTATCCGCATGAAAGAGATGGGGCCGGTTCGGCTGGCCTTTACCTATATCGGCTGCTTCCTGGGGGCGGGGTTCGTGTCCGGCCAGGAGCTGTGGCAGTTTTTCGGTGCCTTCGGCGTGTGGGGCTACGTGGGCTTCCTGCTGGCGGCAGGGCTGTTCGTTTTGTTCGGCATCATTCTGATGCGCTTAAACCGCATCACCGGCATACAGGAGCTGGACAGACTGATGGTGCCCTGGGAGGGCTGGGCCTGGCTGCGGCGCCTCTCCGGGGCGGTGACGGCCCTGTTCCTCTTCGGCGTGGTGGTGGTCATGTCCGCCGGGGTGGGGGCTCTGGGCCGGCAGCTGTTTGGCATCCCTGCCTGGCTGGGCAGCGCCGTGTTCACGCTGGTGGTGTGCGTAATGGCCATCTTCGGCGTCACCGGAATGGTCAACGCCTTTACGGCTTTGATTCCCGTATTGGTGGCGGCCACGCTGCTGTTCGCCGTGGCTGCCTGGGGGCGGTTTGACACCGGCAACATCCTCCGCATCGTGAAAACCAGCGACAACGCCCTGATGCCCACCTGGTGGGTGGCGTCGCTGACCTTCGTGGCCTACAATCTGCTGGGCGGCATCGGCATCATGCTGCCGGTGGGGCCCATGATACGGAAAAACAGCACCATCTGGCTGGGCATGGCCCTGTCCGGCCTGGGGCTGACCATCGTGGCGGGGGCCATACTGACCTCCGTGGCGTCCTATCTCCCCGCCGCCGGGACGCAGCTTCCCATGGTGGCGGTGGCCAGCGCGTTGAGCCCGGTGCTGGGCGGCGTGTACGGCGTGCTGCTGTTTCTGGGCATGTTCTGCAACTCCCTGGCATCCCTGGTGGCCCTGGTGACCCATCTGAACCAGCGCATTCCGGTGGTGGCCCGGCATAACCGCCTCTTTTTGGCGGCGATGGCCCTGGTGGTGTGGGGCGGCAGCCTGTTCGGCTTTGCGGACATCATCGGCGTGGTGTTCCCCATTTTCGGCTATCTGAGCATCGTGTTCATGGCCACCATGGCGGTACATTTCATTCAGTGCAAAAGGCGAATAACGGAATAAGAAAAACGCACCGCGAAAGCGGTGCGTTTTACTATGTAGGGGTATTACACGGAGAACAGTATCTCCGCGTAGGTGGGATAAGGCCAGAAGGCGGCGTCGGTGAGGGCCTCCATCTGATTGATGATTTCCCCGGCCCGGGCCACGGCGGCGGCCACGTGATCCCGGTAATATTCCGCCGTGCGTGAATCGCCCTCAGCGGGTGGCGCCTTGTGAAGACGCAGATCAATGGCCTCGCAGAGGTCGTACAGCTTGTCGTTCAGCAGGCTCAGCTTCCGCACCGTGGCCTGTTCCATTCGTGCCCCGGCGGTGACGCCGCAGCCGCTCTTATGAAACACGGCCTGGGCCAGATAGTCGGTGTATTTGCTGACGGCGGGGAGGATGTGGCGTCGGGCCATATCCAGCAGCGTCCGGGCCTCGATGGCGGTGACCTTGCAATAGTTTTCCAGATGGATTTCGCACCGGGCGGCCATCTCCGCCTGGGTCAGAATGCCGTGGCGGGTAAAGAGAGCCACGTTTTTGGGGTCGGTGTAGGCGGGAAGGGCGTCCACGCTGTCCCGCAGGTTGGCAAGGCCCCGGCTCTGGGCCTCCCGAAGCCATTCCTTGCCGTAGCCGTTGCCGTTGAAGATGATGCGCTGATGGTCCGTAAAGCTGTGGCGCAGCAGACTGCGGAGGGCGGCGGGGAAGTCGTCGGCTTTTTCCAGCGTGTCGGCAAACTGGCACAGGGCGTCGGCCACCATGGTGTTCAGCACCACGGTTGGGCTGGCGATGGACTGGCTGGCGCCGCACATGCGGAACTCGAACTTGTTGCCCGTGAAGGCCAGGGGGGAGGTGCGGTTGCGGTCGGTGGTGTCCTGGGGAATCTCAGGCAGCAAGTCCACGCCGATTTCCAGCTTCCGCTTGGTCACATCCACGTACTCCTCGCCGGTGATGATGGCGTGGAGAATGGCGGTCAATTCATCCCCCAGGAACACGGACACAACCGCCGGAGGGGCCTCGTTGCCGCCCAGACGGAAGTCGTTGCCGGGATAGGCCACGCAGCAGCGCAGCAGCTCCTGATATTCGTCGGCGCCCTGCAAAAAGGCGGCCAGAAACAGCAGGAACTGGGCGTTCTGGCTGGGGGTCTTGCCGGGCTTGAGCAGGTTTTCCCCCTGGTCGGTGGAGAGGGACCAGTTGTTGTGCTTGCCGCTGCCGTTGACGCCGGCAAAGGGCTTTTCATGGAGCAGACACACCAGGTCGTGGCGGTCGGCCACCTTTTTCAGCAGCTCCATGGTGAGCTGGTTGTGGTCGCAGGCGGAGTTGGCGTCGGAGTACACCGGGGCCAGCTCATGCTGAGAGGGGGCGGCCTCGTTGTGCTCCGTCTTGGCCAGCACGCCCACCTGCCACAGCTCCCGGTCCAGCTCGTGCATAAACGCGGCCACCCGGGGCTTGATGGCGCCGTAGTAGTGGTCGTCCAGCTCCTGGCCCTTGGGGGGCATGGCGCCGAAAAGCGTCCTGCCGCACAGCATCAGATCCTGCCGCTGCCGGTAGTGCTTTTTGTCGATGAGGAAATACTCCTGCTCCGCCCCCACCTGAGCGGTGACGTGCTGCACCGTCTTGTTGCCGAAGAGCCGTAAAATGCGGACGCACTGGTGATCCAGCACCGCCATGGAGCGCAAAAGGGGCGTCTTTTTATCCAGGGTCTCGCCGCTGTAAGAGCAGAAAATGGTGGGGATATAGAGGGTGTTGTCCTTGATAAAGGCGTAGCTGCTGGGGTCCCAGGCGGTGTAGCCCCTGGCCTCAAAGGTGGCCCGCAATCCGCCGGAGGGGAAGGAGGAGGCGTCGGCCTCGCCCCGGGTCAGCTCCTTGGCGGACAGCTCCATGAGTATGCCGCCGTGCCCGTCGGGAACGATAAAGCTGTCGTGCTTCTCGGCGGTGAAGCCTGTCATGGGCTGGAACCAGTGGGTGTAATGGGTGGCCCCCATCTCGATGGCCCAGTCCTTCATAGCCCCGGCGATCTCCACCGCAAGCTGCTTGTCCAGCGACCGGCCCTGGCGGAGGCAATCCTGCCAGGCGGCAAAGGCGGCTGCGCTGAGCCGCTGTCGCATCTTGTCCTCCGTGAAAACCATACTGCCGAACAATGCGGGTATTCCGTTGGCGCGCTCGCTCATTGCGCATACCTCCTTTTCCGAAATTTTGGCGCTAATCGCCGTTTTAACCCATAAAATGGGCCATAATCAAGGGCGTAACATAGGCCTCAATCACCGCAGCGATGGCCGTCAGCGGCAGCACGTTCAGCACCAGCACCCGGCAGACATTCAGCACCGCATTTTTCACGGTGCCCTTGCGGTTGAAGCGGACGTAGTCGGTGATGACGCGGCAGAGATACAGGCCGCAGCTCATGGCCAGCACCATCGCCGGCAGCTCAAAAATGCCGTGAGGCAGAATGCCCGCGAGATACACCAGCAGGGACTGGCCGTTATTCACGTAGAATGCGGCGAAAAGACCCAGGATGGCGCCGTTGAGGGCCAGGCTCACCACCGGAAGGAACACAAAGGGGATAAAGCCGTAGCAGGCCGTCAACACAAAGGCCCGGATGTTGTTGCCGAAGATGCCCAATGCGCTGAACGCGCCCTCGTCGTCCACCAGCCCGGCCTCCCGCACCATGTTGGCAAAGAAGTGCATGGCGCCCGCCGCAAGAGAGGGCCGCACCAGGCCCAGAATAAACGTCAGCAGAATGACGACGCAAAAGGCCACCGTGGCGAATAACAGATGATAGCTCAGCTCGCCCCGGTAAAACTGCCTCAGCTTGGTAAAATGCTCTTTCATCACGCCTCCAGCTTGGAAAGCCCCAGACGCAGACGGCGCAGCGTCTCATCCTTGCCCAGAATATGGCAGATTTCCACGGCGCCGCCGGGGGTCACCAGCTTGCCGGCGGCGGCGATGCGCACGGGCCACATCAGCGTGGCGTTCTTTACGCCCAGGGACTCGGCCAGGCTCACCAGCGCGCCGTGAATGGCCTCCTGGCTCCAGGGCGTCAGGGCCTCCAGGGCGGGGATGGCGGCTTGCAGCATGGCGGTACACACGGGGCCGTCGGTCTTGGACTTCTTGTTGGTGAAGCATGCCACGTCATATTCCGGCAGGGCGTCGAAGAAGTCCACCTTCTCAGGGATGTCGGTGAGCTTCTCGCACCGGGCCTGGAGCAGCCCCGCAATGGCGGCCATGTCAAAGTCGCCCTTGACGCTCCGGCGGATGTAGGGCTCCGCCACCTTGGCGAAGGCCTCGGGGGTCATGGAGCGGAGATAGACGGCGTTGAAGTGGTCCAGCTTGGCGATATCGAAGATGGCGGGGGACTTGGAGATGCCGGTCATGTCGAAGATCTCCGCCAGCTTTTCCAGGGAGAAGATCTCCTCCTCGGCGTACTGGCCCCGGGGGCTCCAGCCCAGCAGGGCCACGTAGTTCAAGATGGCCTCGGTGAGGTAGCCCCGCTCCTTCAGATCCTCGTAGCTGGGGTCGCCGTGGCGCTTGCTCATCTTGTTCTGGGCGTCCCGCATCACGGGGGAGCAGTGGACGTAGGTGGGAATCTCCCAGCCAAAGGACTGGTAGAGCAGGTTGTACTTGGGGGCGGAGGAGAGATACTCGCTGCCCCGCACCACATGGGTAATGCCCATCAGGTGGTCGTCAATCACGTTGGCGAAGTTATAGGTGGGCAGGCCATCCCGCTTCAGCAGCACCTGGTCGTCCAGGGTCTTGTTCTCCACGGTGATGTCGCCGAAAATGGCGTCGTGGAAGGTGGTGGTGCCCTCGTGGGGGATGCGCTGGCGAATGACGTAGGGCTCGCCGGCGTCCACCCGGCGCTGGGCCTCCTCGGGGGACAGGCTGCGGCAGGGGTCGTCGGCCCGGTCAAACTCGCCGCTGTCCTCCTCCGACTCCGCTTTCTCGCAGAAGCAGTAGTAGGCCCCGCCCTTTTCCACCAGCAGCCGGGCGTACTTGCCGTAGGTGTCCCGGCGCTGGGACTGGATGTAGGGTGCCACGGGGCCGCCTACGTCGGGGCCCTCGTCGTGGTTCAGGCCGCACTCTGCCATGGTGCGGTAAATCACGTCTGTGGCGCCCTCCACCAGGCGGCCCTGGTCGGTGTCCTCAATGCGGAGGATGAAGGTGCCCTGATTGGCCCGGGCGATGAGCCAGGTGTACAGCGCCGTGCGCAGGTTTCCCACGTGCATATAGCCGGTGGGGGAGGGGGCGAAGCGGGTGCGCACCTTGCCGTGGGGGATCTTGGCCTCCATCTCGTTGAAATACGTCATATCCATAGCCATGGTCGTTCCTCCTGTATTGCTGAGAAAATGCAATAAAATAACAGTATAATTATAGTGATGTGGGGCGAAAAGTCAATGATTATCCTTGTCATCGGGTGGAAAACATGGTAGAATAGCAAAAATGCCGTTTTGGGCGGTTTCGCCCGGCGGGAGAAAGTGAGGCCTTCACTATGGACGAGCGAAAAAAGAGAATTTTCAGCGGCATTCAGCCCTCCGGCGAGCTGACGCTGGGTTCCTATATGGGCGCCATCAAGAACTGGGTGGCCCTGCAGGAGGAATACGACTGCCTGTACTGTATCGTGGATATGCACGCCATCACCGTGCGCCAGGACCCGGCCCTGCTGCGCCGCCGCAGCGTCAACCAGCTGGCTCAGTACATCGCCTGCGGCCTGGACCCGGAGAAGAACATCATGTTCATCCAGTCCCACGTACCCCAGCACGCGGAGCTGGCGTGGGTGCTGGGCTGCTACACCCAGTTCGGCGAGCTGAGCCGCATGACCCAGTTTAAGATGAAGTCCCAGCAGCACGCCGACAATATCACCGCCGGCCTTTTCACCTACCCGGTGCTGATGGCCGCCGATATCCTGCTGTACCAGGCCGACCTGGTGCCGGTGGGGGAGGACCAGCGCCAGCACGTGGAGCTGACCCGGGACATCGCCCAGCGGTTCAACGGCGTGTACAGCGATACCTTCACCCTGCCCGAGGCCTTCATCCCCAAGATGGGCGCCCGGGTCATGAGCCTGGACGACCCCACCACCAAGATGAGCAAATCCCTGCCCGACGGCTGCGTCAACCTGATGGACGCCCCGGAGGTCATCATGAAGAAGTTCAAGCGGGCCGTCACCGACTGCGAGACGGCGGTGAAGTTCGACAAGGAGAACAAGCCCGGCATCTCCAACCTGCTGACCATCTACTGCGCTGCCACCGGCAAGACCATGGACCAGGCGGAGCAGGATTTCGCCGGTCAGGGTTACGGCGTGTTCAAGCCCGCCGTGGGCGAGGCGGTGGTGGAGCTGCTGCGCCCCATCCGGGAGGAGTCGGAGCGCATCATGGCCGACAAGGCGTATTTGGAGAGCGTGTACCGCACCGGCGCAGAGCGGGCGTCGTATCTTGCCAACAAGACCCTTTCCAAGGTCTACCGCAAGGTGGGCTTCGTGGGCCGGTAAAAGCTGATATATAGTGAAAAGCAGCGGGCATGCGCCCGCTGCTTTTTTGTACTGTGAAATTGAGTCAAGCCGCACTCTTGTCGGCGGCCAGCTTCTTTTGCAGCCAGTCCTTGCCGTCCACGAAGCGGGACACGATGTAGCTCACCACGTAGTCGCCGGAGGCGTTGATCATGGTAGCAGGGGGATCCACCAGGTTGCCGATCATCACCAGGATGGGGAAGGCCAGTTCCATCTGGTTGGGGAAGAAGATGGAGCAGATGATATACTCGCCGATGTAGCCGCCGCCGGGCACGCCGGACATGCCCACGCTGGACAGCACTGCCACCAGGATAATGGGAATCAGCTTATCCCAAGTCAAGGTCTGGCCGAACACGCCCCACACGAAGGCGATTTTCAGCACGCAGGAGAAGCAGGAGCCGTCCATGTGCATGGTGGCGCCCAGGGGGATCACCATGTCGGCCACGTCCTTGCTGATGCCGGTAGCCTCCGCCTCCTCCAGGTTGGTGGGGATAGTGGCCACAGACGAGCAGGTGCCCAGGGACACCACGGCGGGCTTCACGATATGGCGGAACATGGTCTTCACCGCGCCCTTGCCGCCGCCGAAACGGGCGAACAGGGGGAAGGCCGTGAACACGTACAGCAGGCACAGGGGGTAGTACACCAGCATGGCCCGGCCGTAGGCCGCGGTGATCTGGGAGCCGTAGGAGGCCACCAGGTCGGCGAAGATGGCGAAGAAGGCCACGGGAGCGTAGTAGGTGATGATCTTCACGAACTTCAGCATCACGTTGGTCAGGTCGTTGAGCCACTTGGCCACCAGGGTCTCGGGGCCGCCGTTCAGGTTCACGGCGAAGCCGAACAGCAGGGAGAACACGATAAGGGGTAGCATGGCCCGGCGGCTCAGCAGGCCGGTGAAGTCGCTGACAGTGAAGAAGTTAACGATCATGTCGGGGATGGAGGCGTAGTCGCCCATCTCCTCGCTGGGCACGGTCTCCCATGCCGTCAGCACCGGGGGAAATACCTTCATCAGCACGAACATGATGAGGGCGGCGATGGCGCCGGTGACCACGAAGGTGGCCACAGTGGTGCCCAGGATCTTACCGGCACGCTTGCGGGAGCCCATGTTGGCCACGGACCCGGCGATAGAGGCGAATACCAGCGGCACCACCACGCAGAACATCATGTTGATAAAGATCTTGCCCAGGAATGCGATGCTGCCCGCAAAGGCCGGGGCCACGAAGCCTACCACACAGCCCAGGATCATGGCGCACAGCATGATGGCCAGGAAGCGGTAATTCTTTACCACGTCTTTTTTGTTCATGTTTTCTCTTCCTCCTACAGAATAGAATCCACAGTTATATTATGAAGCAGCTTGTGCGTTCATACGGGTTTATTGTTCCAGCGTCTCGTCGGTGAGCTCGCCCCGGGCCACCACGTTGGTGGGGCCGGTGAGGTAGAGCGCGTCGATGCGGCCTTCGGTGTGAGCAACGTCCATCATCAACTCTCCGCCCCGGGTGGTGAAGGCCACCTGCCGTCCGCTGACGGCCCCCTCCAGGGTCAGCACGGCGGCCACGCTGCCGGTGCCGGTGCCGCAGGCGTAGGTGAAATCCTCCACGCCCCGCTCCCAGGTGCGTTCGTAGACCCGGTCCGGCCCGGTGAGGTCGTAGAAGTTTACGTTGGCCCCCTTGGGAAAGGCGTGATGGTGACGCAGCTTGCGGCCAAACTGGAATAGCCACTGTTCATCGGCGTCGGCCAGCCGTGGGATGGGCACCACCGCGTGGGGGATGCCGGGGCAGCCCAGCTCCACGTAGGTGCAGCGGTAGGTGATGCCGTCCACGGCCACGTCCCGCCGCTCCAGCACGGAGGGGTCGTTGAGCCGGATACGGTACATGCGCCGGTCGATGCGCTGCCCGGTGACGATGCCGGCGGTGGTCTCAATGGTCTGGGTGTCCCCCGCCAGGCCGGTTTCATAGCCGTAGCGGCAGATGCACCGCGCGCCGTTGCCGCACATTTCGCCCATGCTGCCGTCGGAGTTGAAGAACAGCATTTTGAAGTCGGCCTTCTCCGATGGCTCCACCACCATCACGCCGTCGGCGCCCAGGGAAAGATGCCTCTCGCAGACGGTGCGCACCAAGGCGGGAATGTGGCGGCGGGAGAGGCTTCCGTCCATGTTGTTGAGGATAATGAAGTCGTTGCCGGCTCCGTTCATCTTCCAAAAGCGCATGGGGCGAAACGCACCTCTTTTCCTTGTGACAAGATGGGCATTTTCTGCAAATCACGGCTATGCCCATTGACAATACCCAGTATATCTTGTGCTCTTTTGCCAGTCAATCACAGGAAATGCCCTCCTATTTGCAAATACTGCTGTTTTGTGCGGAGACCGTCGGAAAGGGGGCGGCAAAATCCCGGATTGACAGGCGGCGCCGTTTTATTTATAATGTGTGGCGCGAGTTGGTCGGACAGCCGCGGGGGCCAGGCGAAAGCGGGCCCATGAGGAAAGTCCGGGCTCCACAGGGCAAGGATAACGGGTAACGCCCGCCGAAGGCGACTTCAGGAAAAGTGCAACAGAGAGATACCGCCCCGCTCCAAGGCGGGGTAAGGGTGGAAAGGCGAGGTAAGAGCTCACCCGTCGGCTGGAGACAGTCCGACGCTGTAAACTCTATCCGGAGCAACACCGCTATGGGGACATCAGGCTGGCCCGGCCGTCCCCGAGGTGGCTGGAGCGCACCGGCAACGGTGCGCCTAGATAGATGGCTGTCAAGACAGAACCCGGCTTACAGACCATCTCGCACAAGATACGGCAGCGCCTGCGTAAACCGCGGACGCTGCCTTTTTCTTTTGCCGTTGGAGATCAGCCGTTGGAAATCAGCCGCCGGAAGCCTGTCCCCGGAAATCAGCCGCCGGGAATCAGCCGCCGGAAGCCTGTCCCCGGGAATCAGCCGCCGGAAGCCTGTCCCCGGGAATCAGCCGCCGGGAATCAGCCGCCTTGCATTCGCCGCCTTTGAGACAGGGCTATTTGCTGCCGGTCTTTTGCCGCTTTTGTGTATGTTATACAATTCACAGCCCTATATTTCGCCATGAATCATCAGTTTCACATCTTTACATTAGCGTGGTAAAGTGTTAAAGTGATAGTGCAATAAAACACAGCCAACGATCCATCAAAATGACACGGAGGATTACGATAATGAAAAGACTGTTTGCGTTTGTGCTGGCTCTGGCCATGGTATGCTGCCTGGCCGCCTGCGGCAGCAAGGATAACGCCAGCTCTGTGGACGAGGAGAAGAAGACCTTTATCATGGGTATCGACCCGGAGTATCCCCCTTTCAGTTACCTGGGGGATGATGGGCAGTACACCGGCTTTGACGTGGAGGTGTGCGCCGCCGCCTGTGAATTGCTGGGTTGGGACTTTCAGGTGTTCGCCGTCAACTGGGACGAGAAGCTGATTCAGCTGGACGCCGGTGAGTGCGACTGCGTCTGGTCCGGCATGACCATTCTGGACAGCATGAAGGAGGCGGGCTACGTCATCTCCCAGCCCTACTACGACAACACCCAGGTGCTGCTGGTGAAGGAGGGCAGCGACATCACCTCCTCCGCCGACCTGGCGGGCAAGCGGGTGGCCGTCATGCTGGGCACCTCCGGCGAGGCCATGCTGGCGGGCGATCTGGCGGATTTGGCCGCCTCCTTTGCGGATCTGATGATTTGCAACAGCTTTTTAAGCTGCTTCACCGAGCTGGGCGGCGGCAGTGTGGACGCCGTGTTCGTGGACCTGCCTGTGGCGGCCGCCTATGCCGCTAATAACCCCGGCTTCACCGTCATCAATGAGGCCCTGGGCGCCGAGCAGTACGGCATCGCCTTCCGCAGCGGTGACAAAGCGCTGTGCGACGCTATCGAAGGCGCCGTGGCGGAGCTGGTGAGCAACGGCACCTACGCCGAAATCGCCGCCAAATATACCGACATCAGCGCCGACAACCTGGTGTTCCTCAACAAGTAAAGGAACGCCCCAACTGAAAACCGACACACCTTCCGGGTGACGCTGCGGCGCTGCCCGGAAGGCGCTGTCCTGCTTTGTGAGGAACGTACATGACACTGCTGACCATGATTGTAAAAATGGCCGAGGGCCTGGGCAAGACCTGCGCCATTTTCTTCCTGACGCTGCTGTTCTCCCTGCCTCTGGGTATGGTGGTGGCGCTGCTGCGCATGAGCAAAAACCGCATCGTCTCCGGCGTGACCCGCCTTGTGATCTCCGTTCTCCGGGGCACGCCCCTGATGCTGCAGCTGCTGGCCGTCACCTACGGCCCCTATTATCTCTTCGGGGCCGGGGTGGCCCGGAATAAGCTGATTCCCGTGGTGGTGGCCTTTGCTATCAACTACGCCGCCTACTTCGCCGAGATTTACCGGGGCGGCATCGAGTCCATCCCCGTAGGCCAGTACGAGGCGGCGGAGGTGCTGGGCTACACAAAGCTCCAGACCTTTGTGCGCATCATTCTGCCCCAGGTCATCAAGCGCATTCTGCCCAGCATCACCAACGAGGTGGTGACCCTGGTGAAGGACACCTCCATGGCCTTCACCGTATCCTATCAGGAGATGTTCAGCATCGGCAAGCAGATTGCCAACTCCGAGACCAGCTTCACTCCCTTCCTGGTGGCAGGCGTGTTCTACTACGTGTTCAACGGCGTGGTGGACTTCGTCATGGGCAGGATAGAGAAGCGGCTGAACTATTATCAATAAGGAGGCGCCGGCATGAAGATCATGGAACTGAACCACGTGAAAAAGAGCTTTGCCGATGCCACCCTGCACGTGCTGAAGGACATCAGCCTCAGCGTGGAAAAGGGGGAGGTGGTGGCCGTTATCGGCCCCTCCGGCTCCGGTAAATCCACCCTTCTGCGCTGCGCCACGCTTTTAACCGACATGGACGCCGGGGAGCTGTGCTACGACGGCATCTACGCGGCGAAAAATGACGACAGCGGCCGGGCCGTCTATGCCGACAAGGCCACCTTGAAGCAGGTGCGGGGCAAATTCGGTATGGTTTTCCAGAATTTTAACCTCTTTCCCCACTTTTCCGTGCTGAAAAATCTTACTGACGCCCAGATCCACGTGCTTGGCCGCAGCAAAGAGGAGGCGGAGCGCCGGGCCCTGGCGCTGCTGGACAAAATGGGTCTGGGCGACCGGGGCAACGCCTATCCCTGTGAGCTGTCCGGCGGCCAGCAGCAGCGGGTGGCCATCGCCCGCGCCCTGGCCATGGACCCGGAGATTCTCTTTTTCGACGAGCCCACCTCCGCCCTTGACCCGGAGCTGACCGGGGAGATCCTCAAGGTCATCCGCGCCCTGGCCGACGAGCACATGACCATGGTCATC